>JBGQKF010000084.1:0-12033 GCA_041499435.1 Gammaproteobacteria bacterium | reverse complement strand
GACGCAGCACGTGGTGAGGGACCTGGAGATTGGGAAACCTAAGGTGATGGCGCACGGATCAAGTGAGGCTTGGCCGCCCTTGATGGCCAAGTGACAAAAATCGCATTCGGGCGACCGCCGCGACCCGATCGGCTGCTTCCATAAGATTCTATGACCGCTTCGGAGCGCCCTCGTCGTCGGCTTGGGGTCGATGACGGTCCTTCGCTGCAAGAAATCGGGCAGTGTCCGTAGCGTCGAATACCATTTACGACACGTCAGCAAATCGGGCCAATATCAATCTCCGTCGTCCAGACATCAATGTTTGTATCTCAGTATTTGTTCCTCTGTGCCTCTGTGTTGAGGTTTAGAAGAACGCCCTAAGTCCCCACCTCCCGCCGCTTCGCCACCGCCGTCTCGAAATCCAACACCCCGGGCGCCAGGAACCGCGCGGCGATTTCTACCGCCGGCAGCGGCCGGCTGAATAGATACCCCTGATACTCGTCGCACTGGAGCCGCGACAACGCTTCGAGCTGACCGCGCGTCTCCACGCCTTCAGCGGTCACTTGCAAGCCCAGCGAATGCGCCATCGCGACAATTGCCTGGATGATGGCGGCATCCTCGGGGTCGGTCTCGATATCGCGCACGAAGCTGCGATCGATCTTGAGCGTGTGGATCGGCAGCTGGCGCAGGTAAGAGAGCGAGGAATACCCGGTGCCGAAGTCATCGACCGCGATGCGCATCCCTTCCTGCCCGAGCTTGCGCAGCACGGCAATGTTCTCTTCCGCATTGTGTATCAGCAGCGACTCGGTCATTTCGAGCTCGAGGTAACGCGGCTCGAGCCCGGTCGCGCTCAGCACCCGCGAGAGGCCGCGTGCGAACTCGCGCGGGCGGATGAGCTGCCTCGCCGAGATGTTGACGGCGACCTTGAGCGGCGGATAACCGGCATCCTGCCACGCTTTGGCGCGCTGGCAGGCGGTGCGCAGCACCCATTGCCCGATCGGCTCGATCAGCCCGGATTCCTCGGCTACGGCCATGAACGTGCCCGGCGCGAGCAGGCCGCGCTGCGGATGATCCCAGCGCAGGAGTGACTCCACGCCCACCACGGTGCCCGAGCGCATATCGACCAGCGGCTGGTAGTGCAGCTTGAACTGCTGCTGCTCGATCGCCTGGCGTAGCGCGGTCTCGAGCGTATGCCGCTCTACCGCGCGCGTGTTCATCTCCGGGGAGAAGAACTGATAGTTGTTCCGGCCCTTTTCCTTGGCGTGATACATCGCCGTGTCGGCGTTCTTCATGAGCGCGCGCTCATCGTCGGCGTCCAGGGGGAAGATGCTGATGCCGATGCTGCATGAGGTATTGAGCGTGTGGCCGCTGATGTCGAACTGCCGCGACAGCGTCTTGATGATCTTCGCGGCCACCTGCGCGGCGTCTTCGGCCTGCTGCAGGCCTTCCAGCGTGACCACGAACTCATCGCCGCCCAGGCGCGACAGCGTATCCCCCTTGCGAATGCATTCCAGCATGCGCGCCGCCACCTGCTTCAGCAGCTGATCGCCGACCTGGTGACCGAGCGAGTCGTTGATGTTCTTGAAGCGGTCGAGATCGATGAACAGCAACGCAAGCGACTGACCGGTGCGCCGCGCCGCGACGATACCCTGCTCGAGCCGGTCGTTGAACAGAACGCGGTTGGGCAGCTCGGTCAGCGGGTCGCGCGTGGCGAGATAGCTGATCCGCTCCTCGGCGCTCTTGCGATCGGTCACGTCGCGGCCGGTGCCGCGCCAGCCGGTCTGCTCCCCAGGCCTGCGGAAGATGCCCACGCCATTGTTGAGCAGCCAGCGCGTCTCCCCGTTGCGGGTGACGATCATGTGTTCCAGATCGCGGAACGAGCGGTCCGCCGCCATGTTTTCGCGCAACCATTGATCGACACGCTCGGGCTCTCCCGGCGGCATGAACTCGGCTGGCTTGCGGCCGATCAGCTCCTGATCGGAGTAGCCCCACACGCTTTGCACCCGGCTCGATACATAGGTGAACCGGCCCTCGAGGTCGGTTTCCCACACATACTCGCCGGCGGCGTGCGCGAAATCGCGAAAGCGCGTCTCGGATTCGCGCAGCGCGCTTTCGGCGTCGCGACGCGCCGCCTCGCGCTGGAAGTTGTCCAGCGCGAACGAGATATTCAAAGCCAGTTTGTCGAGCAGCCCGGTGAGCTCTTCGTCGAAGAATGCGGTTTGCGCGGCATACAAATGCAAGGTGCCACTCACCCGTCCCTGGCGGCGCAGGAGCAGCGTCGCGAACGAGCGCATGCCTGCTGCAGTGAGCGTGTCGCGCCAGGGTTTGTTACGCGGCTCGGCCAGGACGTCGTTGCAGATCACATTGACCCCGCTGCGCAACGCGTACTCGGCCAAAGCTTGATCGGCTGCACCGGTCTGCTCGGGCTGCACGCCATGATGCGCAGGCATCGCACACGCCGCGATGCGGATCGCCCCGGACGGCCCATCGGTGAGCGCAATGCTGGCGCACGCGAAATGCACGTACTCCACGGCCACCTTGCAGATCGATTCGAACAGCTCCTGCGGAGCGGTGCTGTGAATGATGACGCTGTTGGCTTCGCTCATCGCCGCGTACATGTCCTTCAGCCGGGCGATGCGTTGCTGCGCGAGCTTGCGCTCGGTGATGTCGGTCGCCGTCCCGCGGTACCCGGCGAAGCGACCCTCGCCATCGAACACCGGCTCGCCGTTGAGCGACATATGCGCGAGCCTGCCGCCCGCGAGCGGGAATGCGAGCTCGAAGTCGCGGAAGCTCTGATGCGCGTGCATGCATTTGCGCTGCGCGAACCAGTGCTCGTCCGCCGTGTCCTGTCCAGGCATGTCCCACAACGTGCCGCCGATATGCTCCTGAAGCGGCCCGACGATGGCATGATGGGCCGCGCCGGTGATACGCGTGAAGCGAAACTCCGCATCCTGCTCCCAGAACCAATCAGTGGACAGCTCTGTCAGGCTGCGAAAGCGCTGCTCGTTCGCACGCAGCTGCTGCTCGGCCTCACGCCGGGCGGTCACGTCGATCAGCATCAGCACCGTCAGTCGGCTGCCATCCGGACGCGTGAGCGCGGATTTGCGCACCAGCATCCAGCGCGAGCCACCTGGGACGGCGTACGGGTGTTCGTATTCGACGTTCTCGCCACTGAGCGCTTGATCGTCGGTGCGCTGAAAGTACGCGGCCTGCTCGGGCTCGAAGAAATCGTAATCGGTCTTGCCGAGAATCTGCTCGGTGTCGCGGCCGAAGAACCTGCAGAACGATGCGTTCACGGCAACGAAGCGATGCTGCTCGTCCTTCACCAGGATCGGCGCTGGAATGGAGCTGATCAACGCGTCGAGAAAGCGCTTGGCCTCGGCGATCTCGCGCTCGGCTCGCTTCTGCAGGGTGATGTCGCGCGCGATGCCGCGATAGCCCTGGAACTTGCCGTTCTCGTCGAAGATCGGCGCCCCGCTCACCGAGATCACCCGCGGGTCGGGCGCCAGCGTGCGGCGCGTGATCTCGATGTCATGGAATGGCTTGCGTTCAGCCACCGCGCGGTCGTGTGCCTCGCGTGCCCCAGGCGCCGCGTCGAGAGCCTCGATCTCCCAGCGTGTGCGCCCGAGCACACTCGCCACATCGATCTGCTGCTGATCCACCGCGCGGCCGGCGAGCTGGGTAAAGCGCAGATGCTCGTCCTGTTCCCAGTACCAGTCGGCGTTGAGCGCGGTGAGCTGCTGGAAGCGCTGCAGACTGTGTCTCAGTTCCGTCTCGGCCTGACTGCGCTCCGCCGTGAGCGCGCTCACCAGCAATGCGGCGAGCGAAGACACAACCCCGTAGGTCTGCAGGATCAGCATGCTGTCATGCAGGGAAGGATCGGAAAACGGCCCTGTCCCCATCAGGACGCCGAGCGCCGCGGCGCTGAACGTCAGCAGATTGACCAGCATCACACCGGTCAGCGGGATATGCATGGCGCCGACCACGGCGAGCGTCAGATAGACGTACACGCCCGCAGCGGTGTGCAGCATGAAAACGGCTCCGCCGACTGCGAGCTGCAGGACGCTGAGCGCGAGGGCCGACGGCGGGCTCGCTCGGGTCTCGCGCGGGGATCGCCAGGCCAGCAGCAGCGGTGTGAGCAGCAGCACTCCGAGCGCGTCGGCCGCCCACCATGCCGCCCACAGCGGCGGCCACTCGCTCGAGGGCATTGGTCCGCTCGAAATCATCACCGAAGCGCCGATCGTCGCCGCAATGATCGGTGCGCCAAAGGCGCCTATGCCGATCAGTTTGAGCAGATCGTGGGGCTGCTCCAGCGTGCGCGAGAAGGCGAACTTGCGCTCGAGCAGGCAGGCACCGGCGAACGCGGACAAGCTGTTGCCCAGGGCGATGATGAGCGCGGGTACGAGCATGCCGCTCGCACTGTAGTGAGCGGCGAAGGCGCCCAGGGCTACGCCTGTGATCAGGCGCGGACCAGCCAGCAGAATTGCGGCCAGCGCCAGGCCGGCAGGCAGCCACACGACGCTCGTGTGCGCGCTGTGCACGCTGAACAGCATGCCGATGCGCGCGAGCAGGAAATAGACTACGGCGAGCGACAGGCTCAAGCCAAGGTCGACGGCGAGGTGTCGCCGTGGCGCCGAGGGCAGCATCATCCCTGACCGCATGCGGCGCTTAGCATTCGCTCAGACGGCGCGGCGCTCGCCAGACGCCGGCGGCGCCACCTTCATCACCTCTTCCACCGTGCTCAGCCCCGCAGCGATCTTCAGCGCACCGCTCACGCGGAGCGGCTTCATGCCGTCGCGCATGGCCTGCTCACGCAGCCTCGACACGTCGGTCTCCGCCGTGACCATGGCGCGGACATTCTGCGTGAGGACCATCATTTCATAGATGCCGACGCGGCCCATGTAGCCGGTCATGCGGCACTCCAGGCAGCCTTTGGCGATGTTGACCTTGGCGGGCTTGGGCACCTGCCAGGGCGCCGTCAGCACCTTCCACGCCTCCTCTTCGATGGTGCCCGATTCGCGGCAATGCGGGCACAAGGTCCGCACCAGACGCTGTGCCAGCACACCGAGCACGGTCGACTGCAGCAGGAAGGGCTGTACGCCGATGTCCAGCAGGCGTGTCACGGCCGATGGCGCGTCGTTGGTATGCAGGGTGGATAGCACCAGGTGACCGGTGAGGGCAGCCTGCACCGCCATGTCGGCGGTCTCGCTGTCGCGGATCTCGCCCACCATGATGATATCGGGATCCTGGCGCATCAGCGTACGCACGCCGCTGGCGAAATCCAGTCCGATGCCCGATTGCACCTGCATCTGGTTGAACAGCGGCTCGACCATTTCAATGGGATCTTCCACCGTGCATACATTTACGTCGCTGGTGGCGAGCTGCTTGAGGGTGGAGTAGAGCGTCGTGGTCTTGCCCGATCCGGTGGGCCCCGTGACCAGAATGATGCCGTGCGGTCGCGTCACCATCTGGTTCCAGCGGCGCTTGTCTTCTTCGGAGAAGCCAAGCTCGGTGAAGTCCTTGACCAGCACATCCGGGCTGAACACACGCATCACCAGCTTTTCGCCGAATGCGGTGGGCATCGTCGAAAGCCGCAGCTCGATCTCATCGCCTTCCGGGGTCCGCGTCTTGACACGACCGTCCTGCGGGCGTCGCTTCTCGACCACGTCCATGCGCCCGAGAATCTTGATGCGGCTGGTCATCGCGCCCATCACCGGGGTGGGAATCTGGTACACCTGATGCAGCACACCGTCGATCCGAAAACGCACGTTGCCGGCCTCGCGGCGCGGCTCCAGGTGAATATCGCTCGCGCGCTGTTCGAACGCGTACTGCAGCAGCCAGTCGACGATCTGCACGATGTGCTGGTCGTTGGCGTCGAGCTTGTTGCTCTGTCCGAGCTGAACCAGCTGCTCGAAGTTGGCGATGTCGCTGAGCGAGGCCTGGCTCTGCTGGGCTGCACCCTTGATGGAGCGCGCCAGATTGTAGAACTCGACCTGGTAGTTGCTGATGTCGACCGGATTGGCCAGCACCCGCTTGATGTCCAGGCGCAGCACCTGGCCGAGCTCCTGTTCCCACTCGCGCACGTACGGCTCGCAGGTCGCGATCACCGCCTCTTTGATGGTGACCTGGATCGGCAGGATGCGAAAGCGCGTCGCGTAGGTGCTCGACATCACCTTGGTCACCGCGGCGAAGTCGATCTTGAACGGGTCGATGTGCACGTACGGCAGCCCCACCTTCTGCGCGAGCCATTCGGTCAGCACGTCGAGCTGCAGGGCACGGCGCGGATGGCGCGGGTCCTTCCATTTCTGGTCCGCGATCACGACCAGGGGATGAACGTCGCCGCGACGCAGCGATTTGGTCGCGAGCAGCGCGTCCGCGGCGTCCTGCGCGACCAGTTGATCGGCCACCAGGTCGGCGACGACTTCCTCGAGTAACAGGCGGCGGTCGGGTTGCGGCGACGGCACTACAGCGCGGACGGGGCGGGTATTTGCCATGGCACTGCCATTGGTGAGCTGCGCGGGTTGAAAGCGAATTCTATTCCAATCATTGACTACACTGTATCCATGAAGGAATACGGTTTGCTCACGCTGTATCGGTTTTTGGCGGCAGATCTGTAGTTAAATCTAAGAAAACGAGACGTCTGACCGGCGTGCGGGCATTCGTTCGAAAAGACCCGGGCGTCCTATCCGAACCAATCCCATGGAGGGGAGCAAAACCAAATTCGCAGACGCAAAGTGCACGGCGCAATCACGAGCGACGCGTGCGTGACGCCGCTGCCGCCTTCGGGCGGGTTGCCTTCCGGCGCGCGGCGGTCCCGCGCAGCTTCTGCGCCTCACCGCGCAGCATCACGATGCTGTCGTTCATGAAGCGGTTGATCAGCTCGAGCTCGCGATCGCTGTAGCGCTCGCACAGCGCACTCCAGGCGGTATCCAGCGATTCGAGCAGCGGCGCGATATCGCGCGCACGGGCGGCGATCGGCTGAATCAATACGCGGCGGCGATCGTTGGCATCGCGCACGCGGCACACGAAGCCGGCGCGCTCCAGGCGATCGATCACGCCGGTGATCGCGCCGGTGGTGAGGCCGGTCAACCGAGCAAGCTCCCCGGCGGTCATCGCCTCGCCTCGTCGCGCGATATCCAGGCACTTGTGATCGGTGGCGTTGAGGCCCAGGCGCTCGGCAACAGCCTGGTGGAACATGATCGTGCGCGCGCTGAGCTCGCGTCCCAGCGTGCGGCTCAGCTCCTGCAACAGCCCCCTGCGCTTGGCTTGCGAACGCGGCATCCTCAGGCTATCGAAAGGTGGTAATTAGCTTAGCCACTAAGATACTTATCGGCTAAGTTATAATAGCCATTTCCCGGCGGGCGCGCCATGCTCATAGTTACGGCGGCGAACCACTTCGCGAGCCCGTTGCCGAACCATGACGCGCAAACAAACCGCAATGTTCGACGATCAGCCTCCGGTCACGGATCTATCCAAGCTGCGCATCGCACGCGGCGCCGCACAGGCGCCGGGGCAGTTGCGCCGGCCGCGCTGGCGGCGTTGGCTTGCTCCCATGCTGCTCGTGGCTGCGTTGGTGGTGGCGGCGCTGGTGGTGTACCGGCTGACGCTCGGCGCGCCACCGGAAGTGGAGACCACTCCGGTTACCCTTGCATACCCTTATCAAGCGGAGACGATGCTCAATGCGACCGGATACGTGGTCGCGCAGCGCAAGGCGTCGGTCGCATCCAAGGCGACCGGGCGCATGGTGTGGCTCGGCGTGGCGGAGGGCAGCCGCGTGAAGAAAGGTGAGGTCATCGCGCGGCTGGAGAGTCAGGATATGGAGGCCGCGCGTGCACAGGCCGCTGCCAATGTGACAGTGGCGCGCGCGAACGTGCAGCAGGCGCTGGCCGAGGAGCAGGACGCGCGCCGGCAGCTCGAGCGCACCCGCGAGCTGCTGGCGCAGAAGTTCATCTCAGAGGCGGCTTATGACACCGCGCTCGCGCGGAGCGACAAGGCACGCGCGGCGGTGAACAGTGCGCGGGCCGCGGAGGCGGCGGCATCGGCCAGCTTGCGTGCTGCCGAGGTTTCGGTGGAGCAGACCGTGATCCGTGCCCCGTTCGATGGCGTGGTGCTCACCAAAAGCGCCAACGTCGGCGACACCATCACCTTGTTCTCGCAGGCGCTCGATACGAAAGGTGTGGTGGTCACCATGGCGGACATGAAGACGCTGGAGGTGGAAGCCGACGTGTCTGAGTCGAACTTGCAGAAAGTGAAGGTCGGCCAGAGCGTCGTTGTCGAATTGGACGCGGTGCCCGACGCGCGCTTTCAGGGCTCGGTCAATCGGGTCGTACCTACGGTCGATCGTGCCAAGGCCACCATCATGACCAAGATCAGCTTCCAGGATCTCGACCCGCGCATTCTTCCCGATATGAGCGCTCGCGTCGCGTTTCTCACGCGCAGCGTAGCGCCGGACGAGCGAACGGCGCATCTTGCCGTGCGCTCGGCGGCGGTGTCGCGAAGCGGTGCAGAGCAGGCGGTTTTCGTGGTGCGCGATGGCAGGCTCGCGCGCGTGACTGTGCAGACCGGTCGCAACATGGGCGATCTCGTGGAGCTGCTGCGCGGACCGCAGGCTGGAGAAAAAGTCGTGCTGAACCCGCAGCCTGATCTGCGCGACGGCATGAGCGTGCGGCTTGCAAAGAAATAAGTCATGAACGACAGCGCTGTGCCGATGGTCCTCATCGAGGGCCTCACCAAGTCGTATCGCCGCGGCGGGCAGATCGTGCCGGTGCTCACGGGCATCAACCTCACTGTCGCCGCGGGCGAGTTCGTCGCGCTCATGGGACCCTCGGGCTCGGGTAAGAGCACGCTGCTCAACTTGATCGCCGGCATCGACAAGCCTACCGGTGGTACGCTGATTGTGGACGGCCTCGACATCGCGACGCTCTCCGAATCCGAGCTGGCCGACTGGCGTGCGCGCAACGTCGGTTTCATTTTCCAGTTCTACAACCTGCTTCCGGTACTGAGCGCCTACGAGAACGTCGAGCTGCCGCTGATGCTGACCGGACTGAGTGGCAAAGCGCGCCGGGAACACGTTCTTACGGCCCTGCAAATGGTCGATCTCACCGAGCGCATGTCGCACTACCCCTCTGAGCTCTCGGGCGGACAGCAGCAGAGAGTCGCCATCGCGCGCGCTATCATCACCGACCCGACCATCATCGTCGCCGACGAACCTACCGGCGATCTCGATCGTGTGTCGGCGGCAGAGGTCCTGGGACTGATGGATCGTCTCAATCGCGAACTCGGCAAGACCATCATCATGGTCACGCACGATCAGCGCGCCGCTTCGCAGGCGCGGCGCCTGGTCCACCTCGACAAGGGCGTGTTGCTCGATAATGAAATGGCAGAAGCCGTGAAGCGTGATTCGTGAATCTGCGCCAATCACGATTCACTGCCTTTCCAGAATCACCAATCACGAATCACGAGTCACCAATCACCAGTCACGAATCACCACTCCCGTGTACCTTCTCAAGCTCATCGTCCGCAACGCCTTCCGCCATCGGCTGCGCACAGCGCTGACCGTGCTCGGCATCGTCATCGCCGTGCTGGCGTTCGGTCTGCTGCAAACGGTGGTAGGCGCCTGGTATGTCGGTGTGGAGGCTTCTTCCAGCACGCGTCTGGTTACGCGCAACGCGATCTCTCTGGTGTTTCCGCTGCCGCTCACGTACGAGCAGCGTATCCGTCAGGTAGAAGGCGTTCGCATCGTGAGCCGTACCAACTGGTTCGGCGGCGTATACATCGACAAGCGCAATTTCTTCCCGCAGTTCGCAATCGACGCGGAGCCGTACTTCCAGCTCTATCCGGAGTTTCGTGTGCCGCCGGAGCAACTCAAGGCGTTTCTCGTGGACCGCAAGGGCTGCGTGGTCGGACGCAAGCTCGCGCAGATCTACGGCTGGAAGCTGGGCGATGCGATTCCGCTGCGCGGGACGATTTTCCCGGGGAACTGGGAATTCGTCGTGCGCGCAATCTACGAAGGCGCGGATGCGAAGACCGACGAGTCGCAGTTCTTCTTCCACTGGATGTTCCTCAACGAGACGCTCAAACAGAGCGCGCCACGCCGCGCCAACCAGGTCGGCATCTATCTGATCGGAATTGCCAACGCCGAGGCCGCCGCCGAAACCTCGCGCCGCATCGATGCGATGTTCCGCAACTCGCTGGCGGAAACGCTGACCGAAACCGAGAAGGCGTTTCAGCTCGGCTTCATTTCCATGACCGAAGCGATCGTGGTGGCGATCCGCATCGTCTCGTTCGTGATCATCGTCATCATCATGGCGGTGATGGCCAATACCATGGCCATGTCAGCGCGCGAGCGGCTGCCTGAGTACGCGACGCTCAAGGCCCTGGGGTTCGGTCCGCAATTCGTGCGTGTGCTGGTGTTCGGCGAATCGCTGTTGATTGCCGGCCTGGGTGGAGCGCTGGGTATTGTCGCGACACTGCCGGTCGTGAATATGTTCGGGAGCGTGATGGCCAAGCTGTTTCCCGTGTTTCACGTCTCTACCGGCACGCTCGCGCTGCAAGTCGCTGCCGCCCTGGTGATTGGCATCACCGCCGCGATCGTGCCGGGAGCGCGCGCAGCGCGCATCCAGATCGTCGAAGGCTTGCGGGCGATCGGCTGAAGGAAGCGGCCATGGCCATTCCCCTTTACTATGTCGCGCGCAATCTCGGCGCGCGGAAGGTGACCACCGCATTGACGGCGGATGGCCTTGCACTCGTCGTATACGTGTTCGCGACGGTGCTGATGCTCGACGCCGGACTGCGGCAGACCCTGGTCGGCACCGGACAGTGGGATAACGTGAGCGTCATCCGCCGCGGCTCGGACACCGAAGTGCAAAGCGGTGTGGAGCGCGAGCACGCCGATATCATCGAGAGCCAGCCGGAGGTCGCTCTGGGGCCGCAGGGCGAGCGACTGATCTCCAAGGAAACCGTCGTGCTGATCTCGCTCAACAAGCGCGGGTCCGAGAAGCCTTCCAACGTGGTGATTCGTGGCGTCGACACGATGGGTCTCGTCGTGCGCCCGCAGGTGCGCATCGTCGAAGGCCGGATGTTCCGGCCGGGCTCCTCCGAGATCATCGCGGGTCGCTCGATCGGCGGGCGCTTTACTGGAGCGGGTATCGGCGAGCGCCTGCGCTTCGGCATGCGCGATTGGACCGTAGTGGGTCACTTCGATGCCGGCAAGAGCGGTTTCGACTCGGAGATCTGGGGCGACGCCGATCAGCTCATGCAGGCGTTCCGGCGCACTGTTTACTCCTCCATTGTGTTTCATCTCGCCGATGCTGGCGCCTTCGACGCGGTGAAGGCGCGGCTGGAGAGCGATCCCAGATTGCAGGTGGAAGCCAAGCGCGAATCGGTGTACTACGCGGAGCAATCCGAACAGCTTTCGCAGTTCATCCGCTATCTCGGAATCACGCTGAGCGTCATCTTTTCCGCCGGCGCAATCATCGGCGCGATGATCACGATGTACAGCTCGGTTGCCAGTCGCACCGCCGAGATCGGCACTCTGCGCGCGCTCGGATTCCGCCGCGGCAGTATCTTGTGGGCATTCCTGCTCGAGTCGCTGCTGCTGGGCGCGGTCGGCGGAGTGGCCGGTATCGCGGCCGCGTCGTTGATGCAGTGGGTATCGTTCTCGACCACTAATTTCCAGACCTTCTCCGAGCTCGCGTTCTCGTTCACGCTCACTCCCGGCATCGCGCTGTCCGCGCTGGCGTTCGCGCTGACGATGGGACTGGTAGGAGGTGTTCTACCGGCAGCCCGTGCCGCGCAATTGAATATCGTGGATGCGCTGCGCGCGGCTTGATTCGTATTGCGAGTCACGAATCACCAATCACGCATCACGGCTTTTAATCGGTTCGATGGTGCCTAGGTGCAGGGAAAACCGGCCGGTGCGGCGATCACTCAGATAGTGCTGCAACGTATTACGGACGGTCGCGAAGGCAAGCTCGTTCCAGGGAATCTCGCTTTCGTCGAACAGGCGGGCTTCCAGCGTTTCGGCTCCTGCGCCGATGGCAGCGTCGACCAGAT
>JBGQKF010000083.1:0-12047 GCA_041499435.1 Gammaproteobacteria bacterium | reverse complement strand
GATGCAACTTGCAACTGTCGGGGTCCGACGCCTGCCTGTATTGCTTTTTGATGATCTAGATCAAACCCCGCTGCTCAGCAGGGCGCACTATAAGCTCCATCGGACTTCGGGGGAGCGAGAGTTTGAACCGCGCCACTACCAGCATTCTCAGACTGCAGGCCTCAAGCATATCGCCTGAGGGCGCGGCATTGCTGAATGACCGAAGCGCGCGCCACACGCACCGCTGTCCAGAATTATCAAGCAGGCTTCTTGACTGGGCGGGCAAAATCCGAACGTAAATCCGAACATACGATCTCCGAGGGGAGAGAGTGTTGAACAGCGCCGCTAGAAGCGTTCCCAAGCTGCACGCCTCAGGCATATCGCCTGTAGGCGCTCCATTACTGAATAACTGGAGCGCGCCCCAACTCTTGGACCTGGTCGACGTGGTGAGCTCGGTCTCGGACCGGCTCATGGCGGCATCCGCCGGCGCGATCGAAGCCGAGATCCGGCTCGGGCTGGAGCAAGTGCGAGAGCTCTTCGCAGTGGATCGTTGCGCGCTCTATCGGGTGATGACGGACGAGGATGCGATCGAGATCGTCAGCCAGGCTGCGGCGCCGGGAGCGCCGCCGTTGCCGAACAGCATTTTCGCCCGGGCGTGCGCAACGAGCTTGTCTCGCGTCATTCGCGGCGCTGAGACGCCCGCGTCGAGCTCGTTCGACGCGCTCCCCGCCAGTGCCTTGGCTGATCGCATCTTCTATGAAAATCTCAAAATCGCCGCGCTCTTGGCAATCCCGCTATCGGTAGCGGGATCATCGAACTATGTCCTCTGCGTTACCTCGCCGCGGTCAATGGAGGAATGGCCGCGAGACCTCATTGCAGGACTGCGGTTGCTCGGTCAAGCGTTCGCGAACGGACTGTTGCGTGCGTATGCAGAAGAGGCGCTGCGGCACGCGGAGCAGGCCCTGGCCACAGACACACGCCGCGCTCACGAGGAGATGCGCGAGCTGCGCATGCAGCTGTGGCATGCGGATCGCGTAGCACGCAGTGGCGTTTTGAGCGCCTCGCTGGCGCACGAGCTGCGCCAACCGTTGGCCGCCATTCTGAGCAATGCTCAAGCCGCGCTGCGCCTGTTTTTGCAAGGCCAGCCGGACCTCGCGGAGATCGAGCAGATCCTGCAAGATATCGTGCACGACGACAAGCGCGCCAGTGAGGTCATCGCCAGCGTCCGCACTATGCTGCGTCGGCGGGAGACCGATCACGAGCCGGTCGACCTGGCGCGGGCGGTCGACGAACTGCTCGTACTGTTGCGTTCCGAGATAACCTCTGCACATGCCGAGATCGAAGTCGAGATCGAGCCTGGCGTGCACATCGTTGCCAACCGTTGCCAGATGCAGCAGGTCGTGCTCAATCTGGTGATGAATGCCCTGGAGGCGATGCGGGAGGTGCCGGCCACCGAGCGGCGCATGAGCGTGAGCGTCGTGCGCACCGATACGGGCAAGGTGCGGTGCGCGGTGCGGGACCGGGGCCTGGGCATTGCCCACGAAAACCTCCAGAAGGTTTTCGATCCTTTCTGGACCACCAAGCCGCAAGGCCTCGGGATGGGGCTGTCGGTGTGCCGCTCCATAGTGGAAGCGCACAACGGGAAGATCTGGGTCGAGAGCAGTGCAGGGGCCGGCACGACCTTCTTCTTCGAAGTGCCGGCAGCGAAGGACGGCACTATCGCGCGGGCCGTGACGGCGGAAGAACACGCCGTTCCGGCGCCCGGCACGCATCAGGCGGACGCAACCGTATTGGTAGTCGACGATGACCCCTCGGTGCGCGCGGCTGTCGCGCGCCTGGTGCAGGCCGCCGGCTGGAAGGTGCAGCAGTTCGATTCGCCCCGCCAGCTTCTCGACATGCCCCCCATCGCTGGAACGGGGTGCGTAGTGCTGGATGTACAGATGCCCGGAATGACGGGACCGCAATTTCACGACCGGATGTCCGAGCGCGGGTCGGATTTCCCAGTGGTGTATCTGACCGGGCACGGCGATGTTCCGACCAGCGTGCGCGCCATGAAGAAGGGTGCGGTGGATTTCCTCCTGAAGCCGGTCGATGAGCGGATGCTGTTGCAGGCCATCCGCAACGCCCTCGGGCGCCACGCCGAAACCAGAGCGCGCACCGGCGAGCGCGAGCGGCTCGCAACCAGCATGCGACGCCTCTCGCCGCGCGAACGCGTGGTCATGGAGCACGTGGTTCTGGGGCACGCCAACAAGCGCATCGCGTTCGACCTTGGTATTACAGAGTATACCGTCAAAGTGCACCGGAGCCGGATGATGCAGAAGATGCAGGTACGCTCGGTCGCCGAGCTCGTCCGCCTGTGTGAGGGCGCTGGCGTGCGTACGGATGAAATCAGGCCGGAAACGCAACAGTAAGCTTGCGGGGGATTGCCGGTATCGGACCAAGGTGTAATTCCCCAAGCGTGGCCTGCGGCGTAGATTCGCTAGATGACAAACGCGCATCTCGACGGAGGCTCAAAACGCGGGGGAAGCATCATGGTCTACGTCGTCGAGGACGATGAGTCGGTCCGCAGCGGCTTCGTGCGCCTGCTGCGAGCGGCCGGGATAGAGCCGCGGGCCTACGAATCGGTGCAGCGCTTCCTGGAAGACGTGAGGGAGCAACCAGGCGCCTGTGTGTTGCTCGACCTGGCGATCTCCTGCGCGGACAGTACGCAGCTGCGTGAGCGCGCCCTGCTCATGCCGCTGGTGGCCGTGTCCGTGCGCGATGACGAGCCTGAGCGCCGCAAAGCGCGCAGCCTGGGTGCGAAATTGCTTTTGCACAAACCGGTAGATGGTCAGGCCTTGGTGGATGCCATCGAATGGGTGACCACCGCCAGAAACGGTACCGACACGGGAGAAAAGAAGAGGATTACATGATGCGGAGGACGCCGCGACCCGGTACTTTATGATGCAGTGGCCTTGGCATCGTGTTGCAAGTGTCCTCACGCAACGCCCCGATTGTTTGGCTGCCAACCAGGAGAGAAATGAATGAAGCAGAAGTGGTCCGCAGGGCAAGCGCGAGTTCAAGGTGGGTCCGGAGGTCAAGCGCCTCAACGAGGTCAAACCGGGCGATCTGATACGCGTGCGCTATACTGAAGCCCTCGCGCTCCAGATGGTGCAGCCGTAGAGCGAGCCAACAACCGACTTAATACAACCAATAGGAGAGACCATGCAAAAGGCATCTTTTTCAAGGCTGTTCGCGATGGTGGCCGCAGCTGCGCTGGTCGCCGGCTGCAGCAGTGCGCCGACCCAAAAGGACTATTCCGGCTACCTGGGCGATTACTCGGATTTGAAGGAGGCCAAGACGCCGGGCGGCGTAGAGGTCATGCGTTATGTGAGCCCGAAGCTCACGCCCGAGAACTACCATGCGGTGATTGTCCAGAAGGTCCAGTTCTATCCCAAGCCCGAGCCCACCGAACAGCTCTCTCAGCAGACAATTGACGAGATCGGCAATTACCTTAACACCAGCGTGCGCGAAAAGATTGCAGAGAAGGTGCAAGTGGTCGACACGCCCGGACCCGGTGTCGCAAATGTCAGGTGGGCCGTTACTGGAGTGGCCCCCCAGAAGATGGGCCTCAAGCCCTACCAGTACGTCCCGATCGCCCTCGTTGTGACGTTGGCCAGTCGCGGTATAGCCGGTACGCCCGAAGAAGCCAAGATAGTTGTCGAAGCGGAAGCCACCGACAGCGTGTCGAAGGAAATATTGTTGAAGGTGGTGCGCGCCGGAACTGGCGAGGAGCTGAAAAAGACTCAGCAGGAGACTCAGGAGGGTAAGAAGGAGATTCGCGAGGTTACGGCGGACTCGGTCAAGCCGCTCATCGACAAATGGGCCCAAGGGGTCGCGGACAACATCACCCAATTCGTGAAAGCGAAATAGCCGGCTCAGAGCCGACCCGGGGTCACACAGCGCCCCGGCCTTGATGGCCGGGGCGCTGCCTTATGAGGGGTCACTCGATCCCATTGCGGCGGCAATGATACAGTGCATGCAGCAACTCACCGGAGAATCGCGCTATGAGCGAAGATCGCGGCATGACCATCTATTTCCTGGATGGAACGAAGATGGCATGCAGCTTCCCCAAACAGGTGAAGGCCGATGACTCCTTTTCCGTGCGACTGGAACGGATGTTCGAGCACGACAGCCTGCTGATCGAGGCCGATGGCGCCTTGCTGCTGATCCCTCGGAGCAGCATCAAGTATCTGCAGGTCTATCCGGCGCCGCCCAAATTGCCCGACTATGTGATCAAGGGCGCTACGATCACCGCTTGATGAGTATCGTCGACCGCGGTCCCTGCGCGCGCTCTGGCCTTGAGTATCTTTCTGCGGCCAGCCTGAAAAATCTTCTGTGCATCTTGCTGGTACTGTTCACCAGCGCCAGCTTCGCCGCCGTGCCCGGGCGCGTGGAAATCACTTTCCGCGTGAGCATTGGAACGTTGACGGTGGGGGAAGGGCGTGACGTGCTTCAGCATGACGGGAAGACTTACAACTTGGTGAGCGAGTCCAAGACCACCGGACTGGCGGCGCTGCTCTACCATCTGAACATCACACGCCGGAGCAGCGGAAGGATAACGGCGGACGGATTACGTCCAGACAGCTTCACCGAGCTGCGCAACGGCAAACCGAAACGCAGCGCGCGCTTCGACTGGGACAAGCGGACCGCGTTGCTGATCGACGAGCACGGCGAGCAAACCGTCCCGCTGCCGGAGAACACCTGGGATCAGGGCAGCTTTACTTACAACTTCGCGTTCGCGGGTCTAAGCAAACCGACCTTCCTGATCTACCTCACCGATGGCCGGCGAATCCAGGAGTACGAGTACACGGTAGTGGGCAAGGAGACGATCGATACCAAGCTCGGCCGGATCGAGACGATTCACGTCAAGAAGGTGCAGCCCCCGGGCGACAAGCGCGGTTTCGACGCATGGGTCTCGCCGGCGCATCAGAACCTGCCGGTCCGTATGCGCATTACGGAAAAGGACGGCACGGCTTTCGATTCTGTAATCGCCAAAATCGCCTATTTCGACTAGTGAGGCGGTGAATCAGCGAGTTGGTGGCGAGCGCGTTGCCATTCAGCGGTCGCAGGACAGTGCATAATACGCGCGCGGCGGGCGCAGCTTCGGCTCGCCGTGCATCCGGGTGCGTTTATCCACATCAGGGCAAGGAGCCCGTAAGTACATGCCCGATCCGCTTGACCAGAATGTCGCGCTGGTGACCGGAGCCGCGCGCGGCATCGGCCGTGCCATCGCTCTCAAGCTGGCGGCGGCCGGGTGCGACGTGATTGCGAATTACTACAACAGCCACGAGGAAGCGGCTCAACTGTGCGCCGAGATTCGCGGCCTGGGGCGGCGCGCCTATGCAATCAAGGCGAGTGTGGCGTTGCCGGACAGCATGGATGAGCTGTTCGAAGAGGTCCAGAAACAGTTCCAGCGCCTGGATATCGTGGTGAACAACGCTGCGAGCGGCGTGCTCAAGCCCGCTCTCGAGATGTCGCTCAAGCACTGGCGCTGGTGTGTCGAGACCAACGCGTTTGCACTGAACCTGCTCGCGCAGCGCGCCGTACCGATGATGTCCGCCGGTGGGCGAATCATCGCGTTATCGAGTCTCGGGGCCGCGCGTGCCATGCCCGGATACGGTTTCATCGGCGCTTCCAAGGCTGCGCTGGAGTCGTTGGTGCGTACGCTGGCCCAGGAGCTCGGCCCGCGCGGAATCCGGGTGAACACCGTCAGCGCGGGTGTGGTCGATACCGACGCGCTGAGCTTTTTTCCGAACCGCGAGGAGCTGCTGAGCAACTTCGCTCAGCGCACGCCGCTCGGCCCGACCCTGACGCCCGAGGACGTGGCGGGTGCGGTCTACCTGCTGTGCCTTCCCGAGGCGCGGATGATCACGGGACACACGCTGGTGGTCGATGGCGGATTCTGCATCTCGGGCTAAGCAATGCCGCACGCGCGCCCCGGGTAAAATGGCAATGGCCTCGCTGCGCGGCCATGGGCGAATCGAGCCTGGGACGATTTGTACCCTGAGACATACGGGCTGGGAGGGTAATGGACGTGGACCCGGGCATTAAGGGCAAGTGCGTGGTGGTGACCGGTGGCAGCCGCGGCATTGGCCGTGCCATCGTGGAGCTGTTCGCCGCCGAGGGCGCAGACGTCACTTTTCTGTTTCGCGCCGAACGCGACGCTGCTAAGGAAGTGGTGGAGGCCGCACGTCAGGCCGGACATCAAGTTACAGCCGAACAGGCCGATGTCTGCGATCGCGACGCCTGCGCCGCGGCGGTAGAGCGAACCATCGACCGGTGTGGCCAGATCGACGTCCTCGTCAACAACGCGGGAATCATCCGTGATAATCTTTTGGGCCTGCTCAGTCCCGGGGACGTCCAGGCGGTACTCGATACGAACGTCGCTGGCGTGTTCAACGTCACGCATGCCACGGTACCGCATATGATTTCCCGCCGGGCCGGCCGGATCATCAATGTCAGCTCGGTGTCCGGGGACAAGGGCGGGCGCGGTCAAACCAACTATGCCGCAAGCAAGGGGGCGATCAATGCGCTCACCCGTGCGCTTGCCGTGGAGCTCGCCCCGCGCAAGATTACGGTGAATGCGGTGGCACCGGGAGTGATCGAGACGGAGATGTCGCAGGCGGTTCGTGATGTTGCAGGAGACGAGGTGAAGTCGCGCATCTTGCTGCGACGGTTCGGGACACCCCAGGAGGTTGCCTACGCCGTGTGGTTCCTCGCCTCGAGCTTTGCCGGCTACATCACGGGCCAGGTGCTTAACGTTGACGGTGGTTTTAAGATGGAGTGAGAGCAGATGACTCGGGATGAGATCACGAAGGAGGAAATTCTAGCCGTCTATCCGACGGTGGCGCAGACGATCGCCGATGCGCTCGGTTGCGACGTCGATCAAGTCAAGCAGGACGTGTCGCTGATCGAGGGGCTGGACGCTGAATCGATCGATTTCCTCGATCTGGTATTCCGCCTGGAGCGTTCGTTCAAGCTCAAGATCCCGCGCGGCAAGATCATCGAGGCGGCCAGAGGCGACTTGCCCGAAGCGGAGTTCGAGAACAAGGGCATCGTGACCGAGGCCGGCATGCAGCGTCTGCGTTCTTTCCTGAGCGAGGTGCCCGCCGCTCAATTTCCCTCGCCGCTCAAGGTTGCGGACATTCCTCGTCTGTTCACGGCGGAGACGTTTTGCAAGCTGGTGGTGCGTGCCCAACACGCGGCCGCCGTCGTCGAGTAATTTGGTTAGCGCCAGCCGCGCCCGCGAAGATTTCCCGGGCGCGCCCGCGAAAATCCCCCAGCCGCGCACGAAAATCCCGATGAGCGGCCACTTCGCGGCGTTCTCATTCGTTGACCGGGTCACGCACCTCGAGCCGGGAAAGCGCGCAACTGGTTGCTTTCTGGTGCCGGCGCACCTTTCCGGTTTTTCGTCCTGCCTTGCGCTCGAAGCCGCGGGCCAGCTGGCTGCCTGGGTCGCCATGGCCAAGCTCGATTTCAAAGTCCGCCCAGTGGCCGGCGTGGCGACCAACGTGCACTTCGGCGCCCCGGTGCGCCCCGGTCAAACTCTGGACCTGCAGACCACGATCGATACCTGCGACGAGGAAGCGGTGCAGTACAGTGCAAGCGCCTCTGTCAGCGGGGTGAAAGTGATCGAGCTCGAGCACAGCCTAGGGCCGATGCTGCCGCTGGAGGACTTCGATGCAACCGAGGCGATGCGCAGCCGTTTCGACCTGCTCTGCGGCCGCGGTGCAGCGGGTGGGCGGTTCACTGGTGTACCCGAACACGACATCGAGGTCGTCGAGGATGTGAGCGGTCAGAGCTCGCGCGCGCTTCTGCGCGTGCCGCAGAGCGCGTTGTTTTTCTCCGATCACTTTCCACGGCGTCCGGTGTTTCCGGGCACAATGCTGTTGGATGCGCATATTCAGACGTCGCTTGCTGTCGCAGCCCGCTTGCGCCGCTGGCCACCCGGCGTGCGGCTGGCGGTAGCGCGTGTGCCCAACATGAAGCTGCGCGCTTTCATTTCTCCGGGAGACAACGTCGAGTTGCTGGTAGACCTTGCCCCTGAGACCGAGGAACCGCTACTGATGGTGAAGACGGGCGCACGTTTGAACGGCAAACAGATCGCGATGGGGCAACTCGAGATTGCGGTATTGAGGAGCGATGCATGACAAGCAAGCGCCGGGTAGCTGTCACGGGACTCGGTTTGGTCACTCCGGCCGGCAACAGCGCCGACCAAGCGTGGAACACGCTAATGGCAGGACGCAGCTGTGTCGCGCCGATCACGCGCTTCGATGCGAGCGGATTTCCAGTGCGTATCGCGGCAGAAGTGAAGGGCTTCAACGAGGCCGCGCCGATTGCCGAGCGCAAACAACTCAAATTCGCAAATCGCTCGCATCGTTTCGCGCTGGCCGCGGCGGAGGAGGCGATGCGCGATGCCGGCATTCGCCCCTCGCCGGAGACGCGGCGACGGTGGGGCTGCGCGGTCGGCACCGGCATGATGGGGATGGAGTTCGCCGATCTCATCCGTCTGCACCGCCACAGTGCGGCTGCGGGCGAACTGGATGTGCGGCGTCTGCTCGAGGACGAAGTTGCGCTCGATCCAATGGTGTTCTGTCGCAGTCAGACACCGGCCGGCGTATCGTTGTTATTGCGGCACTTCGGTATCGGGGGCTACGCGACCTCGGTGCACACGGCCTGCGCCTCGGGCGGTCAGGCGGTTGGCACCGCGATGAAGCTGATTCGCCGGGGTACCGCCGACTACGTGCTGGCCGGGGGCTTCGATTCGATGATTACGCCGATCGGCCTCGCGGGCTTTTGTCTGCTGAGCGCATTGTCTCCGGACAACGAGACGCCACAACGCGCGAGCCGCCCGTTCGACGCTTCGCGCAACGGATTCGTGCTCGGCGAGGGAGCGGGATTTCTGGTGCTCGAAGAATGGAGCGCGGCACGCCAGCGCGGCGCGCGCATCTACGCGGAGCTCGCGGGCGATGGCAACTCGCTCAGCAGTTATCGCATCACCGACTCGCATCCGTCGGGCGATGGGCCGATCCAGTCGATGCAGCAGGCCTTGGCGGACGCAGGCGCTGCCCCCGCGGATGTGACTTATGTGAACGCGCACGGCACTTCAACACAGATGAACGACCGCAGCGAGGCTGCCGCGTTGCGCGCTGTGTTCGACTCCCAGGCGAAGGACGTCGCGGTAAGCTCGACCAAGAGCGTGATGGGGCATCTGATCGCTGCCGCTGGAGCGGTGGAAGCGGTGATCTGCGCGCTCGCAATCCGGCACAGCACGCTACCGGTCAATGCCAACCTGAGAGAGCTCGATCCCGAGTGCGAGCTCAACATTGTGCGCGGGGAGCCACGCCGGCGTCGCATCAACATCGCAATCTCCAACTCGCTCGGCTTCGGCGGCTCCAACAGCTGCCTGGCCTTGCGCAATCCCGAGGAGGTTGACGGACGTGCGGGCGGCCGCGCGTGATGCTCGAGAGCGCGCATCACGGATCGGGGAAGCAGAACTGATGGCGCAGATGCGAAACGTCGTCATCACAGGGGCCGGGGCTCTATGCGCGGCTGGTCAGCATCCTGCCGAAATCTGGAGTGCTCTCAATGCCGGCGTGTCGGCCTTGGCTCCCATCCGCCAATGGGACACGACTGGATGGCCGCGCCGGGTTGCCGGTGAGATTCCCGACTTCGATGCGGTCAGCCTGCTCAAGGATCGCAAGATTCAGAAGTTCATTCGGCGCTCCGACGTGTTCGGCCTGTACGCGGCCGAACAGGCCATCGTCGAATCGGGCCTGACTGCGTATCGGGACACTCTGGACGAGGCGGCTGCGGCGCATTTCAATGACCGCACCGGGGTCTATGTCGGGTCCGGCGGGGGCAGCTATCAGAGCCAGTACGACTACTTTCCGCTGTTGAGTGCTGCGCAGGGCGATCTGCAGGCGTTCGGGCGTGAGCTCGGTGATACGGTCAACCCGATGTGGTTGCTGCGTACGCTGCCGAACAACGTGCTATGCCATGTGGGTATACGCCACGGCTTGAAGGGCTCGAACGCCTGCATTACCAATCATAGCGTGAGCGGCATGCTGGCGATCATCGAGGGCGCGCAGGCGCTGCGTTACGAGGACGCTGAGCGTGTGGTAGCGGTCGGACACGACGCGCCGATCGAGCCGCAGGCGGTGCTGTACTTCCACCAGCTCGGCCTGCTCGCGCAGGACACGATTCGCTCCTTCGACCGCAACCGCGATGGCAGCCTGTTCGGCGAGGGTGCCGCAGCGCTGGTGCTGGAAACTGCAGCGTCCGCGTCGATGCGCAACGCGCCCATACTCGGCGAGGTACTGGGCAGCGGCTACGCCTCCGATGGCGAGGGATTGCTGGCCATCAGCGATGACGGGGCTGCGCTGTCCGACGCCATCAGCATGGCACTGGAGGACGCGCAGCTTCAGCCGTCGGAGGTTGGCGTGATCGTCGCGCATGCGAACGGCACTCGCCAGTCCGACGCCTCCGAGGCCGCCGCAATTGCGCGCGTGTTTGGCGCAGACATGCCGCCGGTGACCGGCTTCAAGTGGGCGTTCGGTCATCTGATCGCTGCATCGGGCATCATCGAGACGGTGCAGGCGCTCTGCGGACTACGCGAGGGGCGCTTCCCGGGAATCGCGACCCTGCGTGATCTGGACCCCGGGATTGTGGGGCTCCCAGTTTCGGTGGCAGCGTTTACTCCGCGTAGCGATGTGGCGCTCGTGATATCGCGGGGGTTTGGCGGTACCAACGCTGTGGTTCTGATTCGGGCAGCCAGTGGGGGTTGAACCCGTGGCGCAGGAAGCGGAGCGCTGTGGCATCGATTCCCTGCAGATTGCACGCATGGAGCGGCTGCTGCGCGAGACACCGCCGGAGGATTTGCGCAAGATCTTCTCCGAGCAGGAGCTGCTCGACAGCGGGGAAGGCCCGGGCCGCGCGGCAAGGCTCGCGGCTCGCTTTGCTGCGAAGGAGGCCTGCCTCAAGCTGTTTCCGCGCGAGACGGCCTTGGGCACGGTTGAGGCCGCGGATTTTTCCGTGGCGCGCGATAACTATGGCGCGCCGCGAGCAGTTTGCTCGCCGGCGGCATCCGATGTGCTCGCCCGGCATCGAGTAGAACAGATCGCGCTCTCGCTCACGCACGATCACGCGAGCGCGTCCGCCGTCGCGCTCGCCAAGCCGATGCGAAACGAGGTTCCCCTGTGCGGCAAGCTGGTTTATCACCTGCTGCCTTTTCGTCGCAAAGTGGTCCGCGACAACATGCGGCTGGTATTCGGCGCAACCCTGAGCGAAGCGGACATCACGCGGCTGGCGCAGGGACACTATGCGCACATCTGGCGGCTGATCGTCGAGTTTCTCTGGTTTCCGCTGCTGTCCACGGCGCGACGAGCCAAGCTGGTCCGGGTCGAGAATGTAGAGATCTTGCTCGAAGCGCATGCTCGGGGCAAAGGCGTGCTGCTGTTGACCGGCCACTTCGGCAATTTCGAGGTCGCCACGGCAGCCGGCATCGCGCAATTTCCGCAGGCGCATGGCCACTTTCACTTTGTACGGCGGCCGTTCAAGCCGCGCTGGCTCGAGAACTTCGTCTATCAAAGGTCGCAGCGCCTGGGCTTTGGCTCGCTCCCCAAGCAAGGCTCACTCGATCTATTCATGCAGCGGCTGCCTGACGGGGACATCATCCTGTTCCCGTTCGATCAGTACGCCGGTGGACGCGACGGCATCGTAGTCGACTTCTTCGGCCATCCGGCGGGCACGTTTCGCAGCCTGGCGCTGATCGCGCGCGCAACCGGTGCGCCGGTCGTTCCAGCCGCGGCGTGGCGCGAGCCGGATGGGTCGCACGTGCTGCGCTTCGAAGCGCCGCTCCCGGCCATCGAATGTGAGGACTACGACGAAGAAATCCGCCGCAACACCCAGGCTTACAATGCGGCCCTGGAACGTCTGATCTTGCGGCACCCGGAGCAATGGTGGTGGATGCACCGTCGCTGGAAGTCGCGCCTGAAACCCGGATCAACCTCCAGTTCGAGAAGCGG
>JBGQKF010000082.1:0-12146 GCA_041499435.1 Gammaproteobacteria bacterium | reverse complement strand
TCCCCGGCCAGGGCAAAGCTGGCCGCACCTTTCACAGAGACGTCGCCGCTGCTCACCAGCAGATTGACCTTATCGGTGAAGTACGGCTCGAGCGGCACTACGCTGATCCGGTCCAGCTCGATGTTGAGCTGAGCCGCAACCGGATTGAGCGCGATCGTCCCCCCGAGTTTCAGCGCACCGGTGTCATTCACTTTCGCCTGAAGCGAGAGCTGGGCCTTCGCATCCTTGCGAGTGCTCCAGTTGGTTGCTTTCAGACGCAAGTCGTCGACCGAGATCTTCACCGGCTGTTTCATGGCGAGATCGGTGAACGCGACCTTGCACTTTTCCGCGTCGGCCCGTTGCAGCGTGACCACCCATGGCGCGCCTTGTGGCGCCGGCCCGCTACTCTTCGGCCCGCTGCTCTTGGGCGGGACCAGGAGGCGCGTTGCATTGATGGCGCCATCCGCTTCGCGGATCAGGTTCACGAAGCTGTCGCGCAGCGCAACCTGGCCGATGGTCAGCGAGTGCTTGTCCAGGTCCAGCTCTCCGTTGCTAAGCTTTACAGACTTCGAGTGCAGGAATTCCTCTTGAGACCCCGGCTTGCGCAGGCGTACCGACGTGAGCGCGACATCGAGGCCGATGAGCCGCATCTTGATGCCGTCGGGGCCGCTCGCGAAAGCATACTGGGTCGATAGATCCACGCTGCCGTCTTCGATTCTGTACCAAAGCAGTGACTCGTAGTAGGCCTCGTAATCCTTGAGCCGCACCTTGTGCACTTCGAGCATGCCTTCGGAGCTCAGCGGATCGATCAGCACGCTGGCGGCGAGCTTGACGGTTTCGCCGTGACTGGTGTTGAACGTGAGTTCGGCCTGAGCGGGGTGCGTCTGAGGCATCGCGAATTCGTGCAACGATGCCTGAAGGCCGGTGAGCTCGGTGCCAAAACCGCGCGCGGGCACCTCGTCCTTTAGATGGATAACGCCGTCGTGGATCGCCACCTCGGCTACCGACAACGTAACGGACGGCTTCGCACCCGGAGCCTCGTCCGATTGCTGCGTTGTCTTGTCCATCTGCGGGCGCACGCTCATCCAGTTGATGCCGCCCTGTTTGTCGCGACGTACGAATACTTCCGGCGAGGTGAGCGCGATATGGCCGAGCTCGATCTTGCGTTCGAGGACATCGACGTTGCCCACGGGCACGTCGAGCGCGGCAAGATTGAGCAATGATGTGCCATCGAGCTCGCGAATGCTGAGTTTCTCGAGGCCGATATCGCCGCGCACAACGACGACCGGCGCTTTGCCCTGTGAACGCACGAACGAAGCAGTCAAGCGCGTATCCAGGAGACCGGACGCCAGTTGAAAGCCGAGCTTGAGCGGCAAGTATTCGACATACCGAGGCAGCTCCAGGTGCTCGATGTTGAGATCGATTGAGGTCTCCAGGGTGTCCTTGAATGGTTTGGTGCGGCCGTGCAGTTCAACCGGCGTGCCGTCGACGCGCGCGAAGAAAGACGGCTGCACGAAGAGGTCCACCACGTCAGGCAGATTGGAGATGAATGGAATGGCCAGGCCGATCTCGGTTACGGCGTGGTGTGCTCGCAGGGGACGGTCGTCGAAGTCGACCTGACCGCTCACCAGCTGGATGTTGTTGAGCGAGAAGCGAGGCGTGGGTTTGGCCGGCTCGCTTGGTCCCGGCTTGGAGAACTTCGCCAACAGGTCGGAGAAGTTGTAGCTCTTCCCGTCGATGTTGCGGGCGATGTGCACGTAGGGTCGCAGCAGGAGCATATGCTCCACCACGGGCGCCAGGCGCAGGAGCGAACGGGAACTCAAGTTGAGCGCCAGCTCATCGAAGGAGAAGAATGTTTGCGAGCTGTGCGGCTCGTTGACAGTCAGCTTGAGGACACGGACGTTCAACGCAAAAGGATTGAACTCGACGCGCTGAATCGCGACGTCGCGACCGAGTTGCTCGCTCAGGGTTTTAACCAGGTAGTACTTGGCTACCGGCGGGACGACGAAGAAGCCGAGCAGCGCGAACACGGCGAGCAGCACCAGCGCGCCGAGAATGACGTTGCGCAGTCTATGACGCCGCCTGCTCACCAAGGTGGCGGCACCGGCCTCGCGAGAGTTCTTGTGCTTCCCGCTTGCGAGACGGGGAAGGCGTTTTTTGATGGATTCCAGCATGAGTCCTGAAGCCTGCCGTGCCCGGACCGCTATGCGCCGCTGTGGCTGGGCGACTATTCTAACTAGAACTTTCTGGCAACGCTGAGCCGTCCGCTCTTGGCCGCCTGGGCCATCGCCGCCTGGGCCATCGCCGCATGGTCGCGCTCCGTCTGGTCGGCATACGCGTGCGCAAACGCTGCCATCGCCGCATCCAACGCCTCGTCGTTGCCGCAGTAGCCGGCAAGCATGGCGGCGTCGCCCGATTTAGCATGCGCCAGAGCCAGCGCCCACCCGCACAGTCCGCAGTACTCGATGAAGTTAGACATCTTCGTCTTGCCTGGTACGAACTCGGCTCCGCCCTTCATGTCGCGCAGCTGGCACGTAGAAGTGAAAGTTCCCAATCTCGCCCCAGCCGAGAAAGATATCCTGCGCGCCCTGGATGATGCGCTGGCCCACGACCACGCGCCGGCCCTCGTTCGCATACGGCATTCTGGACCTTTCATGAATTATCCAGGCTAACGACCTTCGCCCTCATACTATTCGTGAGTCCGTCGATGCGGCTTGATCCAACGCAAACCCGCGTCTTGCAACACGTAAACCTCAACACAGAGGCACAGAGGACACGGAGGGCACAGAGAAGATCAAATCAGAGAAAACGGCCCGGGTTGGAGATGTGGGATCGACTCTACCCCTCGATGCTCTCTGAAGCCCAGGGTGATGCGGGAAACTCCGGACGGCTACACCGGCATTCTGCTGTGCAGATTCATCGCGTTCCGCGCGCCGGACAGGCAAGGGCCTGGAGAGATCCAGGCCGTTCTCATTCCGACCGTGCGATGCAGATGCTATGAGTTCGAGTTCGAAGATCGCCTGGGCACTACGTGAGCGGTGTCGCGTTCCGCGCCGTCAGTTATGCTCGGGTCGAGCGCCGGGTGCTTGATCTTTCCGCCTGCTTGGCGCCGGGCTCCTTGGCCGGGATCGCGTGCAAAGTCTCGCGCGGATCTGGCGGCAGTTCCTTCATCCGTTGGAGTGCCTTGCCGAAGAGGTCCCGAGCATTCAGGCTTACCAGGTTGCCGGCATACTTCGCGGTGCGTGCATTCAGGCCGGTACAGTACTCGTTGAGGCGTCGGTGCGACTCGATGACCTCGCGGTCGCTGCCGGTCGCCAGAGCAGAAAGTTCCTCTGACAGGTCGTATTTAGTCAAGCCGCCGATGAGGTCGTTGAGTCCTCTCGCCAGAAAGCCTCGCACCTCATGGCGCGTCTCGAGCGCCTCGAGAGACGCCGTCCATACTGCATCAAAAACAAGCATTGAGGATCTCCGGGTTACTGGCTCGGGTCAAATCTTGTTGAAAATCGAACCGGTCTCGCGCGACCGTCATTGACCCTGCGTCACTTGATCACACTGGGTTAATTACCTTGGCCTGTCAAGCAGAACCCGACAGCAGAACCCGACAGCAGAACCTGGCAGATGCCGACGATGCCCTCGCTCTGAGTGGCGTTGATCGCCAAATGTGTAAAGGCACTGTGCCAGGAACGGGCGTAAGCTACGAACTCCTTGCACGCAGACGGCGAGGAGCAGGGGGTGCATATGCCGATAGACGAGAACGGAAGCGCAAAACTCGATCGCAGACTGGCTGCAATTCTGGCGGCTGACATCGCCGGTTACAGCGCGCTCATGGGTGCGGACGAGGCGCGCACAGTACGCGACCTCAAGGAGCATCAAGCAGTCGTCCTGCCGATGATCGGGGAGTCTGGCGGCCGGATCATCGATACCGCAGGCGACGGCATTCTCGCGGAGTTCGGCAGCGTGGTAAATGCGCTCGAATGCGCGGTTGCGATCCAAAGGAAGATGGCGGAGCGCAACGTTGCAGTCGAGCCGGCGCGACGGATGCAATTCCGCATGGGCATCAACATCGGCGACGTCATCTATGACCAAGCGCGTATCTATGGGGACGGCATCAATATCGCGGCCCGGTTGGAGGCGATCGCAGAGCCCGGGGGCATCCTTCTTTCCCGCCAGGCCTACGAGCAGGTCGACGGCAAGCTCGCGCTCAGCTTTACCAAGCTCGGCTCTCGAAATCTGAAGAACATCGCTAAACCGATCGAAGTATTCGCGATCGAGGGAGTGGGCCAGCCGGAGGCGGTGCCGCGCCTCGAACTGCCCAAGCTGACACAGGAGATCAAATATTGCCGGGCTCCCGACGGTGTGCGACTCGCCTATGCGATCGCCGGCAGCGGGCCGATGCTGGTGAAGGCGGCGAACTGGATGAACCATCTCGAATACGACTGGGAAAGCCCGATCTGGCGGCATCTTTTGCGCGGGCTCGCGCGGGAACACACGCTGGTCCGCTATGACGCGCGCGGCAACGGTATGTCCGACTGGGACGTCGATGAGGTTTCCCTCGATGCCTGGGTGAGCGACCTGGAAACGGTCGTCGATGCGGCCGGCGTCGAGCGTTTTCCACTGCTCGGAATCTCCCAGGGCTGCGCCGTTTCGGTCGCCTATACAGTACGGCATCCCGAGCGCGTGTCGCACCTTGTCCTCTATGGCGGGTTTGCACTTGGCGGCAAGAAACGCGCTCCAGCCGAAAGAGAAAAGCGCGATGCGATGATGACGTTGATGCGCCACGGATGGGGCGCGGATAGTCCTGTCTTCCGGCAAATGTTCACGGGGCTGTTCATCCCCGGGGCAACACACGAGCAGGTGGATGTCTTCAACGAATTGCAACGCAGAACCACGGCCCCCGAGTGCGCCGCTCGATATTACGACGTAGTCGGCGATATGGACGTGCGCGATCTCCTCGCCAAGGTTTCCGTGCCGACTCTGGCAATGCACGTGCGCGGCGATCTTGTGGTTCCCATCGAGGTCGGCCGCGAGCTGGCTGCCGGCATTCCCGGCGCTCACTTCATCGCGCTCCAGGGCCAGAATCACCTGTTTCTGGAGCATGAGCCGGCCTCCGAGCGCTTCTTCGAGGAGATCGAACTGTTTCTGAGCCGCTGAACGGGGCACTGCTGCTGTCCCCGGCACTCCCGGTGATTCGTGGGGTGGTGCGGCTCGAGCGAATGCTCTGGCCGCAACGCAACGGGTCTCTGACGGTCGCCAACCAGCCGGCAGCACGCGGCCAAACCTCACTTCCCGCGAGAATTTTTCCCGCAAGCCGCCTCTCCCAGGTAAAATACGGCCGAGGACGAAGCAAATCCCTCCCTGATCTGCCAGATGAGCCGGATCCCCCCGGACGATGGCTCCCGCAACATGCTCCTTTGCTCGAGGCTTCGGCGTTGGCGCTGCGTTGTGTTCAATTTCACAGAGGAAAGAAATGAGAGTCTCGACCGATGCAACTTATATGACCACAAGGGCCGCGACCTTTGCCCTGTATGAGGAAGAGCGCGATTTGTCACTGAAGCGCAAGGAGCGCGGTGAGTACAAAGAGGGTGAATTCGAGCGGGTGAGAGACGCGCAGCGGGCCGAGTATGTGGCTACGATGGGGCGCGCCTATGCGGAGTTTGAGGCAAGAGAAGCACGGCAGGCGGCGGCAGGAGCAATGTTCTCGTAGGCTGGGTTCGTTGGCATGCTCATCGGTGGTCCTGGTGCCGATGATGCAGCATCAAGCTAGGAGCCACGCGGCCGGGCGCAGTGAAGGCGGGGGCCGAGTCTCACGGCAGACCGGCTTCTTCGCCGGGTGCGGCCAATTCCCTCGGGACGAACCCCGCTTGCATCGATTGCTCGCGGTTTGCTGTCTTATCGCCGACGTGACGGGCCGCTCGCACGAGGCCGCGATTCGTTGACACGCAGCGGTTGTCCTCCGAGTTCTTTGCCGTTCAGACCCGCTATCGCCGCCAGGGAATGCGCCTTCCCTGGCATTTCAACGAAGCCGAATCCCTTCGATGTACCGCTGAACAGGTCTCGTTTGATCTCTACGGATTCCACTTGACCAAAGGGTTTGAAGAGCGCCAGCAGCTCTGCCTCGCTGACTTGAGGTGCAAGGTTACCGACATAGATGTTCAATGAGCCTCCTTGAGAATCAAAGTATCCATGCTGCGAGCATTACCGGACGCTACGACGGCTCGCTCCATGCATGGGTATGTTTAGCCGATGCGACAGAGCTGGAACGCGGCGGCGTTGACCGACCTCAAGGTAATCTTGAAATAGCTTCCCAGCGCGCAGCCCGGCTGTTCAAAGCCTGACTCTGCCACTACCCTCCAGTGTACGGGATCGGACAGATTTCATCATCTTTCTCGACGAGAGCAGGCCTGCCAACCTGGATAATTCATGCAGACGCCCCGATGTATAGACAATGACTGGGCGCCACGAGTCAATTGGGCCACTCTATGCGCAGTACGGAGTGTTACGTCGGGCTACTCGGGCGCTGGCGGCCGATTTCCGGCCATTTGTGGCATGCCCGTCTCGCCAATAGGCACGGCTATTGGCAGCCACGGTCGAGCCACAACTGGCTCGGAACTCGGCTCGCCATGCCGCCCGGCCCACGGCGAGTGTGTTGCTTAGGGGCGGGGACGGGCGGCGGCGGGCTGCTCCCGCAAACGGCCGCAAGCGGTAACGTGTCGCAGCCCGACCCCGAGTCCTTCATGAATTATCCAGGCTAAGGGCTTTTTCTCGCCGCGCGGGAACGCTTTCTTTGACCGGCGGCAGTAATCCGCGTATAAGGGAACTTGGTCATAAGCTCGAGATAACGTTGAGCTTTGGCCCTCTCGCCGCGCTTCCGGTTGTTCTTATAGATCCCGGTTTGTAGTCCTTGAGGTTGCTGCGCCTTGCCACGTTGTATACGACTCTGACGGGAACGAGCATGAAAACAGGTACGGTGAGGTGGTTCAGCTATTCCAAAGGCTGCGGCTTCATCATCCCCGACGATGGCAGCGCCGATGTGTTCGCGCATTTCTCCGCGCTGGCGGATTCCGGATCTCTTCATCCGAACCAGCGTGTCAGTTATGACAAGCACACGGGTCCGAGAGGCGCTGTAGCGTGCAATATTCTCTCGTTGGGGTAGTCCTGGCGTGGAGTTCGAGTGGTGAAAGAAGAGCTATCCAGGCTAGCGCCGCCGTGCAGTGCTCGTCCGCGATGCGGACGCCGGGACGCGTAGTGCCGCAAGCGTTGCGTTCCCAAGGTAATAGGATGGAAGGTGTCCCCATGTCTAGGGACGGCAAGAAGCAGGACAATTTGTTCGGACAGCAGCGCGAGGAGTGGCGTCGGGCGTACGCCGAGGCGCTCAGCGTGCGGGAGCGCTTTCCACGCGTCGAACAGCTCGTGATCGACATGGCGTTCACCGATCTGAAGGGCGTTGGCAGGTATTCCGCCCAGATGCGCAGCTTTTCGCCTTCGGCCAAGGCATTCTTCGCGTTTGCATGCCCGCGAACGCTGTGCCTGCACGGTGGCTTCGATCTCGAGCCCATCATCATTAAGCTGCTTCACGACCAGCGCAACGCATCGACGGGCAACCTCAAATGCAATGGCTGGGTCCATCCGGAGCACACTGAGGATGCACGCTGCCTTCTGCAGATGCGCTATCGTCTGCAGGTGCTCTACGAAGTGCCGAAAGCTACCAGCTCGAGCCGGCGCGCTGGCGCCTGAGGCATTCCTCGGACTGGTACTGCCGCAACCGCTACAGACAGATGCGTGTGAGGCCGGATTGGCGGCTTCGCGCTGCGTCGGAGATAGATTCCGAGCCGTGCCCCATGCACTACGGGTAGCTTAGCTTGAGACCCGCCGTTCTAAGGATTCGATTTCTGCGCTGCGCCGGATCATAGAAGAAAGTCTCTTCGGCAATCGAAGCCTCGGATGTGTAGAACCCTTCGATGGCCTCAACGTGTGCGTTCTGCTCGACTCGAGCGATGAAACGCTCCGCGTGTCCGCCGTGGGCATAGGGGTCGCCTCGATAAGGTGAGCAGCCACTCAGCGTGCTGGGGCTGGCTCGTTTGCGGTCAGGGCTAGGTGTCGACTTAGGCCCCGCTGGGGCCTGTTGCGCGGGCGCAGGGGAGTCTGAGGGCGCCAGCCTGGATAATTCATGAAGACGCCCCGTTGTGTAGCCAATGACTGGTGTAACGAGTCAATTGGCCAACTCTTGCGCAGTACAAAGTGTTGGGTCGGGCTACTCGGGCGCTGGCGGCCGAGTTACGGCCAATTTCGGCATGCCCGTCTCGCCAATAGTCGAAGCTATTGGCAGCGACGGTCGAGCCGCAACTGGCTCGGAACTCGGCTCGCCATCATCCCGAGTCCTTCATGAATTATCCAGGCCAGGGTGCCGTCCACGTCCGCGGCAGTGGCGGATCGCATAGCTCGAGCTTGTCGGAGGACCTCTTCGAGTCGCCCTGCCGGAACGCCTACGAAACGCTCACCCCACATGCGAGTGACTTGACGGCGGAAAGCGAGGCCGGCCAGAGCGATGGCATTCGTGGCCCATCATTCTGGCCGGACGTCACGTCGGCCGCCTGGCACAAAGGCGTGCCAGGCACCAGCAATGCCATAGACCTCTATCGAGGCCATGGCGGGGAGCCTGGGCTGAACGCTTACTTCTTGCGCTTGGGCTTGCGCCGCTGAGTCTTGGGGTTGAAAGAGATCCCCTCGACGCTTGCCTTCTGTGCTACCGAGGCGAGCGTTCGTCCCAGCTTCACCGCCGCAACGCGCGTCGGCAGACTCTGCTTCGCCAGTTGCTTCATTTTCTTGAGCTCACCTGCAGTCCATGCCTTGCCATGATTCGAGGGCGCTTTGGCCATTTGAGCAACTCTCCTTATGGTTCTAAGATAGATTCACACCTGGTTCTAAGACCGACTCACACACCTGCCAGGCGATAGCATACGGCAAATCGTGACTCAGACCAAACCCCTAATCAACATTTTCTAAGTCCGCGCCGGTACGGCCAGATGCCCCGATCCCGGCTGAGACCCCGGAAACAGGTCTACTGGCCGGCCATGAGCGGCTTAGAAGACCCTGAGTGGTCTTGCGGCAACGCGCACCTTGGCGTTGACGCAGCTGCTTTCCAGAGGCGCACGCCATGCCTGGAAGCTCGAGCCAGAAGAGACCCTATGATGCCCGGGCAGACACTCAGCGATGAATGCTGAGGCTGCCGCCAGGGGCTAGCAGATAGTGTGCCGATCCCGGGGGCTGCCTGAGATGACAGAGCCATTCGGAGCGGATCGAAGCCGGCGCAGCGCTCACCGCTGCCTATGGCGAAGCCGAGCAACGCGCTCGAGCTTCTCACCGTCGAAAAGCTCCGCCCCGCAGCCGCAGCCGGCGGGGTCAAGGTCGGCGTTTAGTCCGGCTCAGTCTCATGCCGCCCGGAAAGGGCTGCCACAGTTGCGATCAGCTCGGAAGGCTCGACCGGCTTAGAGACATGAACCATGAAGCCTGCACGGAGCGCTCGCGTGCGATCTTCCGAGCGCGCGAAGGCGGTGAGCGCAATCGCGGGAATTCAGCCGTCGTGAGTTGTGCCCAGGGCCCGCATCCGTCGCAGCAGCTCGTACCCATCCATCTCCGGCATGCCGATATCACTTACCAGAACGCATCGGCCTGCCGGAAGCGTTCGAATACATGCGCGAGAAACTCCGGCTTGATGCCGATGCCGGTATCGGCCACGTGGATCTCGATGTGCGAATTGACCCGCTCCAGCACGACCTGGACCTTGCCGCCCTTCGGCGTGAATTTGATGGCATTCGAGAGCAGATTCCAGATGACCTGTTGCAGGCGGCTCGGATCGCCGGAGATGGGACCCGCGACCGGGTCGAGCAGCTTTTCGATGCGGATATCCTTGGCGTCAGCCGCCGGCCTCACGGTTTCGATGGCCGCCTCGATGAAGGATGCGGGCGCCACCGGCTGAATATCGAGGCGTACCTTGCCCGAGGTGATGCGGCTCATATCGAGCAGGTCTTCGATCAGCTGGGTCTGCAAGCGCGCGTTGCCGGCATCATCGGTGACCAGGATGGCGTCGAATGTGGATTCCAGGGTGGCGCGCATCGTGGACAGCGAGTCGGCGAGCTCGGCGGTCTTCGATTCCAGCGCCTGTTTGGCGCGGAGCAGCTCTTCCTCAGCACGCTGCCGTGCCAGCAGAATGCTTTGTGCATTCTGCAGCGCGACCGAGCGCAGCGCCTCGTCCTCTTCTTCTTTCGATGCGCGGGTCGATCGGCGAGACGACGCCTACGAAGATACGCTGATCCGGTTTCATGTGGTTGCGGATGATCTCAAGGACGCGTCGACGTTCACGCTCCGCCACGAGCGCGATGTAGAAGCTGCTGGCCTTCAACTCGAACAGGCTCGGCAGCAGCTGCGCATAGTCCACATCCGGCCTCGAAGGGAATCTTGAACCCATCGGGCACGGTGTTGGCGAGCCCATGCACGCTGTAGGTCCAGAAGTTGTGATATTTCCGCTGCTCGCCGTCGGTGATGACCGGCGAGCCGGTCGCCTCGAAACGTGCAATGGCGAGACACCGGCGAGCTCCTTTAGGAACGCGGCAGAGCATTCGACCCAACTGGCGCCGCTCCGTTCACGGTCCTGCAGGCCACGCCGTATCCGTCTAAGATAGCTCGAAAGGGCACATCCGTGCCCGACAACGTCAACGGCACTTGCGTGCCGATGGGAGGAAGCAGATGACCGGGCTCGTCGAGAGACACAACCCTTCGCAGCGGCAGCTCAAGTTTCGCGAGGAGTATCGCTCCAGCATCCATCGGCTGTACAACGGTGTCGTGCACATTGGCGTCATCTATGCCGTCGGCATTGCGGTGATCGGCTGGTGCCTATCCCATCTCGTCGATGCGACCTGGGAATGGCTGCTGGTGGTGCCGGTGTTCTTCTTCTCCAATATGTTCGAATGGTGGATTCACAAGTTCGTGATGCACCGGCTGGTCGACGTGTGGGCGCTGCGTGCGATCTATGATCGACATACGCGCCAGCATCACCAGTACTTCACCGACAACGAGATGACGGTGGCGAGCACGCGCGAATGGCGCATCATCTTCTTTCCGTGGCGCGCGCTGTTCACCTTCATCGGTCTGGGCACGCCGTTCGCGCTCGCGCTCGGCTGGTTGCTGGGCGCCAATGCCGGCTATATCCTGATGATCACCATCGTCGCGCAGTATCTGATCTACGAGACGTTCCACTACTGCTGCCACGTGCACGACAACTGGTTCGTGCGCTATGCGCCGTTCGTCAATACCATCCGCCGCCACCATACTGCGCACCACAATCAGGGCATCATGATGACGCACAACATGAACCTGACGTTTCCGATCGCAGACTGGGTGCTGGGTACGAGCGACTTGCAGCGCGGACTGCTCGGCACGCTGTTCAACGGCTACAGCGAAGCGCACATCAAGCCGGAGTTGCAACCTACGATCGAGCGCTTCCGCCGCGTGGATGCGCCGGTGACGCTGGATGGGCCGGTGAAGGAACTACCGGCGTAACCTGCTCGTAGGCCGTTCAGATCAGACGCTGCAAAGCCGCGGCGGTCTCGGCGCTTTGATTGGGATCGTCTCTGACAATCGCCAGGATCTCCGCGAGCGGTTGTCTCCCACCGTCGCCGTGGAGATCACCCACATAATCGGCCGGGTTCAAGCCGGCCCAGGCCGAGAGCGCCGCGAGTACGCGGGCGTCCAAACTCCTGCCTCTGCCCCAGCGCGTGAAGATCGATGAAGAAACGCCAATCTCGTTTGCGAGTTGACGCCACGAGGCGTTACGTTTGCGTAAGACCCGCGCCACAGCCACGTAAAAATCATCGCCACGAAAGCCGTACCTGGGGTGGGGGTTTGCGGTGCGCATCGGCGTTCGAGCAGCTTTCGGGGAATTATAGATTCGCACGCATTCTATTAGGCAGCGCTTACGTCTCGCTGACGGCCAATATAGATGTGGCTCTGGTTGTCCCATGCGTTGCGCGGTTGCAACAGTCCTGTTGCCAATACGCAAAAAAGCGATGGCGCGCGAGCACATGGCCGTCTCCTTTTGCCAGAATCGCACCGGGCTCCGATGCGAATTTGGCAACGCATCGAGCCGATGGCGAGCGGGCTTACACGACTCT
>JBGQKF010000081.1:0-12183 GCA_041499435.1 Gammaproteobacteria bacterium | reverse complement strand
TTTCACCCTTCACCGGCTCCGCACGCTTCACGCCGTACATCACAAGATGCCCGAGCGCATTCTCATGGTCGAGGACGACCGCAGCCTCACGAACATGCTGAGCGAGTATCTGTTGCCGCTCGGCATCCGCGTCACGGCGGCGGGCAGCGCTGCTGAAGGGCTGCGGCTCATCGAGCGCGACACCTTCGATGCGCTGGTTCTCGACGTGATGCTCCCGGACGGGGACGGCTTCGAGGTGTGCCGCACCGTGCGGGCGCGATCCGATATCCCGATCCTCATGCTTACCGCGCGTGGCGATGAGCTCGATCGCATCGTCGGCCTCGAGCTCGGCGCAGACGACTATCTCCCCAAACCCTTCAACCCGCGCGAGTTGCTGGCACGGCTGCGTGCAATCCTGCGCCGTCGTACGCTTCCTGCTGGGGCCCGCGGTAAAGCGCTGCGCTTCGGGCGGCTCGAGATCGACGTCGATGCGCGCGTGGTACGCCTGGATGGCGAGCCGCGCACGCTCACCGGCTACCAGTTCGATCTGCTGTGCGCGCTGGCCGCCCACGCCGGGCGCGTAATGTCGCGCGATGCGTTGATGGAAAAACTCAAAGGCGAGAATCTGGAAGCGTTCGACCGCAGCCTCGACGTGCATATCTCGCGCATCCGCGCTGCGATCGAAGACGATCCCAAACACCCTCGGCGCATCATCACCGTGCGCGGGGCGGGCTACGTGTTCGCGAAGCACCAGGAAACGTAATGCGCCGGCTCTACCTGCAGATCTACTTTCTCTTCGTTGCCGTGCTCATCTTGTTCGGGCTGCTGATGGCGCTCACATGGTGGCTGATTCCCGCCGACAATCAGGATGGAGGCACGCTGGAAGGCATGAGCGCGCTGGTGGGGGAAGTGCTGCCGCCGCCCGATCGCCCACTGCCCGGGCTGCAGACCGAGGTCGAGCGCCTCGCGAAGCAGTTCAATGCGGATATCACTGTGCGCGCGGAAGACGGTGCGCTGCTCGCGCGATCAGGTCCGGAATTGCCGATGCCGCCGCCCGGGCGAGCGCACAGCGGCTGGGTGCGAACGGGGGGTGCACCGCCGATGCTGGCGTTGCATCTTGCGGACGGACGCTGGGTGGTGGCGCGCTGGAAACATCGTCGCCATGGTCCAGGCCTGCTCGGTGCGCTGTTACTGCTGGCCGCAGCGCTCGCACTGGGCACTTATCCGATCGCCCGCCGCGTTACCGGCCGGCTGGAGCGGTTGCAGGCGCGCGTGGACGCTCTTGGCGCGGGCGATCTAAAAGCCCGCGTTCAAGTGGAGGGTGTGGACGAAGTCGCGGAGCTCGCGCGGAGCTTCAATCGGGCGGCCGATCGCATCGAGCGTCTGCTGAAGGCGCAACGCAATGTGCTCGCCGGCGCCTCGCACGAGCTGCGCTCTCCGCTTACGCGCATGCGCATGGCGATCGAGCTCCTGCCCACGCGGGATCGACCCGAGCTGATCGCGCAGCTGTTCAAGGACATCGCCGAGCTCGATGAGCTGATCGACGAGCTGCTGCTGGCGAGCCGCCTGGAAGCGCTGGATCGCCCTTTGCGCACCGAGGAAGTCGATGTGCTGGCACTGCTGGCGGAAGAAGCGGCGCGCACGGGTGCGCAGGTCAGCGGTCAGCCGACGTTGATGGATGGCGATGCACGGCTGCTGCGCCGCCTGTTACGCAACCTGCTGGAGAATGCGCGGCGCTACGCGGCGGGCTCAGTGGTGGAAGGCTATGTCGAAAATTCAGGTGACGGTGCGCTGAAAGTAACGGTGTGCGATCGCGGCCCGGGCATCGCGGAAGAAGAGCGCGAGCGGATCTTTCAACCGTTCTATCGGCCGCTGGGCACGAAGGAGGGCGACGGCGGCGTCGGGCTCGGCTTGGCGCTGGTCCGCGAGATCGCTCGCCACCACGGCGGCGAGGTCACCTACGTACCGCGCGAGGGCGGCGGCAGTTGTTTCATGGTGGAGCTGAGGAGCGTTTCAGCGTGAAGCCGCAAAAGAAACAAATTCGATTTGGTTGAGCACCTCAAAGAATCCCGTGCCGGGCGAATACTTCCGCGAGTAGTTTCCCTTGCCGCAGCTCCTCGCGCGTGGTGTCCTCGCCTTTCGCTTTATCCAGCGCCTTCGCGATCACTTCTTCCGCCCGCTCGCTCGGAATCACCACTACGCCGTCCGCATCGCCGAACACGATATCGCCGCTACGTACGCGCACGCCTGCGCATTCGACCGGGATGTCGCGCTCCATCATGCGCGCCCGCCCTTTTGTGTCCAGCGGACCGATCCCCCCATGGAACACTGGAAAGCGCATCGCGCGAATCTGCTTGATGTCGCGGACCAAGCCGTCGGTAATGCATCCGGCAGCGCCACGTGCCTGGGATGCAGTAGATAGCAGCTCGCCCCACGGCGCGATGCGATCGGTGGGGCCGCCGCACGCGAGCACCGGCACTTCACCCGGCCGCAGATCGTCGACCAGCGCGATCTCCACCTCGTAGGGATTCTCGCCGGGCGTCGCCGTGTATTTCGGCATGTACAGACCGGTACGCGCGCGGCCGATGAGAACGTCGTCATCGTTCAATGGACGCACGAAAGGCTTCATCGCCTGCTGCATCAGTCCGAGAGTATCCATAACGTCGGAGAGCAGCGGCGCGCTGAGATTTCGCAGTCGGGTCACATCGATCGTCTTCATTGGGTTCCTCGAGAATCTGAGCGGGGCAGGGCGAACACCATGACGGCATCGCCCTGCCGGTAACCGAAGATGGCGCTGCCGCCGGCCGCCACTGCGATGTACTGGACACCGTCGAGCTCGTAGCTGATCGGTGGTGCGTTGACCCCTGCTCCGCAATTGAACGTCCACAGGCGCTCGCCGGTCTGCGCATGGAACGCGCTGAAGTCGCCGTTGCCTTCCCCGGTAAACACGACATCGCCGGCGGTGGCGAGCACGCCCCCAACCAGGGGCTGCGCGGTCTTCACCTGCCAGCGGATGTGACCTCGATCTCGCGTGTCGATGGCAGTCAACGTTCCCCAGTTGGGCCCCTCCACGACCTCCAACGTCGTATAGCGGACGGCCGGTTGCGTTGACGTCGCTGCGACCTCCTTCACCGTGTAGCGCGTCGGCAGATGGATCCCTGCGACATAGGTCAATCCCGTGCGCTCGTCGTAACTCACCGGCGACCAGCTCGCTCCGCCCGCGGCGCCGGGCGCGATATCGATTCCTTCCGGCGTCGGCCGCATGAACTGATTGTGCTGAGGCACGAACGCTGCCGACTTGTACAACAGCTTGCCGTCGCGGCGATCGAGGACGTAGAACCAGCCGGTCTTGCTCGCCTGACCCACGAGCGGCACACGCGTACCGGCAACATCGCCATCGAACAACACCGGCGGACTGGCGACATCGAGTCCCCACATGTCATGCGGCACCTGCTGGTAATACCAGCGCAGCGCGCCGGTTTCGACATCGAGCGCAACCAGTGAGACCGTGTACAGGTTATCGCCCGGTCGGGTGACGTCGTCCATCTGCGGTGACGGATTGCCGATGCCGGCATAGACCAGCCCCCGCTCTGGATCGATTGCGGGTGTCGACCATGCCGAACCGCCGCCGCGCTTCCACGCATCCCGGTACTGCTCAGCCGTCGCTTTCTCGTGCGCAATGTCGCGATCCAGCGGTGCGCCATCCGCGGTGGTGGTACGGAATTCGCCCTCCCATCCACTCGCCGGTGTCGAGTCGAATTGCCAGATGCGCTTGCCGGTGGCGGCATCGAACGCCGCATAGAAGCCGGCCCGCTGACTTTCGCCGGCGATGCCGACCACGGCACCGACCGGTGCACCAGGCCGGTCCGAGTCGAGATGCAGTCCGTAACCGACTCCGGTGATGCCGATGATGACCTTCCCTTTGTAGACCAACGGCGCCATGTTGGCTCCGACACCGGTCGCGCCCGACACATGCTGCTTGCGCAGAGGATCATCGGCCGCGAGCTGTTCGGTGGCTTCGCCCTTGCCGAAGTCGTCTACCAGCGGGATGTCCCAGACGATTTTGCCGGTCTTCTGATCCAGGGCAATCAGGCGTGCGTCGACGGTACCGATGAACACCTTGCCGTACGCCACTGCGACGCCGCGGTTCGCGGGTCCGCAGCACATCTTCTCCGTGCGGCGTTTGTGCTGGTAGCGCCACAGCTCGCGGCCGTTGCGCGCGTCGAGCGCCACCACGTGGTTGAACGGCAATGACAGATACATCACGCCATCGACCACAATCGGCGAGGCCTGGAATGTCGAGGCGACCCCGCTCTGGTAGATCCAGCGCGGTACGAGCCGGGTCACGGTGGTGGTGTTGATCTGGGTCTGAGCCGCGAAGCGTTGATTGGCATAGTCACGGCCGTAGGTGAGCCAATTGCTGACATCGCGATGCGCCTGCAGCAGGCGCGCGTCGTCGTGAATGGCATCGCTACTGTACGTGGCCGCGGACCACGTCAACAGTGCGCAGGCGGCGAGAGGGCGAAGCATGTGAGCCTCCGATGGGCGAGAAGATCCACAGCGTACCAAATCCTCAAGAAGCAAGGCGCGCCAATGCTTCGCCAGTCACTCGGAAGTTTGTCCAGTCGTCCAATGCCACCGCGCCCATCGATTTGTAGAAGCGTATGGCCGGCTCGTTCCAGTCGAGCGCCGCCCATTCGAAGCGCCCGCATCGGCGCTCGTGCGCGATGCGCGCGACATGCAGAAACAGCGCCCGGCCGTAACCTTTGCGCCGATGCTCGGGCTTCACGAAGAGGTCTTCCAGCCACAACCTCCGCCGGCCGAGGAAGGTCGAGAAGTTGTGGAAGAACACGGCGAAGCCAATTGCGTTGTCGTCCTCGAATGCGAGCAGCGCCTCGGCACCCGGCCGTGCACCGAACAGCGCGTCTTCGAGCGTCGCTTGCGACGCTGTGACCAGGTGCGACAAGCGCTCGTACTCGGCAAGTCCGCGGATGAGATCGAGCAGGACAGCGGTATCGTCGACGTTAGCGGGTCGGATGGAAAGCATGCCGGTAACCTGATGATGAGATGGTTGATGCAGTGATGCGCAATCTATCGGACGATCTCAGGGCGTGCAAGTCAATTCGAGATGAAGCACAACTCGACGCACCGCCGAGTTGCGAATCCGTATCCCGGCGCCATTATTACTGGTCCGGTTCAATAGGGTAGACTGCTCGACGGGACAGCTGCGGGTCGGCGCCCGCCCCGTACTTTCGCTCACTATAACTTCAAGGAGGAGGTCATGTTGCGATCCACTTTTGTCAGTCTCGCCTGGCGCGTGCTGGCTGCGGCCATCGGACTGCTGCTGATCCTGGGCAACGCGGCTGCACAGAACTTCGAGCGACGCGACGTCACGTTCAAGAGCGCGGGATTGAACATCGTCGGCTGGCTGTATGTTCCCAAAGGGCTCAAGGAAGGGGAGAAGCGGCCGGCCATCGTCATGGCGCACGGCTGGAGCGCGGTCAAGGAGATGTACCTTGACGATTTCGCCGCCAAGTTTGCCGATGGCGGCTTCGTCGTGACGGTCTTCGACTATCGCAACTTCGGCGACAGCGAAGGCACGCCGCGCAGCCACCTCGACCCCGCCATGCAGCACGAGGATTACAAGAACGCTATCACCTGGACGATGCTGCAGCCGATGGTCGATCCCAATCGCATCGGCATCTGGGGCACGTCATACAGCGGCGGTCACGTGCTGCATCTCGCGGCCTTCGACCGGCGCGTGAAATGCGTGGTGTCCCAGGTGCCGCTCACTTCCGCCATCGACAACTTCCGCAGGCTGGTGCGTGCCGATCATTTCCCTCCCACGCAGGCGTGGCTCGCAGCCGATCGCATGGAGGAGTACACGACCGGCAAGGTGAACTACTTCCCGGTCGTGGACGAGCAAGGCAAGCCTTCGGCGTTGCCCACGCAGGACTCGTACGACTGGTTCATCAAGGCTGGGAAGACACGCGCTCCCAAGTGGGAGAACCGGCAGACGGTACGCTCCGTGGAGCTCGCGCTGGAGTACACACCGGCTGCGCAGATCCACGTCATCTCCCCGACGCCGCTGATGATGATCGTCGCATACAACGACGTGCTGACACCTACCGATCTTGCGATCGAAGCATTCGGCCGTGCGCGCGAACCGAAGCAGCTCGTGGTCCTTCCCGGAGGGCATTTCGACGCGTACACGGGCGATGGCTTCATTGGGTCCTCGACTGCGGCTCTCGGCTGGTTCACGAAGCACCTGATGAAGTAGTACACCAGCCGGCAAGGCGCCCCGAGACGCCATGCCGGCTGGACTATCAGGTAGAGCGTCTGCCGGTCCGCCTTATCTGGGAATATGAAATGTGAATAGCGTGCTGCGTAACCTGCACGCACCGGCTGAAACACACAGAAACCATTTCCGCGAGCGCGCGCTATGAACAACCACAGGATCGAGCAGGCGGTGCGCTTCGCGATTGAGCACGAGACTTCGTGGACTCGCGACCCGGGCGAGGGTTGGGGTATTCATCATCAGGATCCTCCACCATGGAACCGCCTGCTCGGGCCTGTGCATTCGCGCGGACCGGTGTCCGGCGCCATCGTTCTCAATGGACGAACGCTGACCTCGTGGGGTGAGCCGGACCGGGCCGACCTCACCTTCAGCGTCGCAAAGACCTACCTCGCGCTGCTCGCCGGTGTCGCGCACAACACTGGGTTGCTGCCCGACGTCGATGAGCCGGTTGGCGCGTGCATCTCGGGCATCGGCTTCGATCGCGGCCGCAACGCTTCAGTCACCTGGGCGCATCTGTTACAACAGACCAGCGAATGGGAAGGCGAGTGCTTCGGCGTGCCCGATCAAGTCGACCGCTACCGCAGCGTGCAATTTCAGGGAAGCGGGCCAGTGGGCCGCAAAGGCGATGCGCGGCCGTTACAGACCCCGGGGACGCATTGGGAATACAACGACGTTCGCATCAATCAGCTCTCGCTGGCTCTGCTCCATCTCTTCGGCCGCCCACTACCCGAAGTCTTCAGCGAAAGCATCATGCGATCGATCGGCGCGAGCGATGCCTGGAGCTGGGTCGGATATGACAACGCGTGGATCGAGCTGCGTGGGCGGAGAGTGCAGTCGGTCCCCGGAGGCACGCACTGGGGCGGCGGCGTGTCGATCAGCAGTATGGACCAGGTGCGGGTCGGCGAGCTTCTGCTGAACGATGGCAAAGCGAACGATCGCCAGGTGATCTCATCGCAGTGGATCGAGCGCATGCGCACGCCCTGCTCGATCGCGCCGTTTTACGGATATCTCATCTGGCTCAATCACGCGCAGCGTGTCTTTCCCCACGTGTCGGCGTCGAGCTACTTCGCCATCGGCGCGGGCAGCTCGTTCACCTGGATCGAGCCGGAGCGGCGCATGGTGCTGGTCGTGCGCTGGATCGATGCGGATTGTGCCGATGAGTTCTTCGGCAGGATATTGCAAGCGATAGACGCATGAGTTCTAGGCGATAATAGCGTGCGCCATTCCCGGCCCTCGTGATCGGCTCTCGGTTGGGCCGCTTGTAGTAGCCGAGGTGGCTCGCGCGGGGTGAACGCGCGCCGCGACTTGCCTTCGAGCGAGCGCGGATCGATTCCATCTGTTGTCCACAGCTGATTGGAGGAGCAAATGGCTAGTGCAACGCAAAACTTCGACGCCGTCGTGATCGGCGCAGGCTTTTCCGGCATGTACATGCTGAAGTCGTTACGAGACACGTTGGGGCTGAAGGTGCGAGTTTATGAAGCCGGTGAAACCGTCGGCGGCACCTGGTACTGGAACCGCTACCCCGGCGCGCGTTGCGATTCTGACTCCTACATCTATTGCTATACCTGGGACAAGCAGCTGTTGCAAGAGTGGGAATGGTCCGAGCGCTACCCCGAGCAGGACGAAATCCTGCGCTATCTGGAGCATGTGGCCAAACGCCACGACCTGAAGCGCGACATGCAGTTCAACACGCGCGTGACCGGCGCCGAATTCGACGAAAAAAACAACGTGTGGACAGTGCACACCGACAAGGGCGAAGCGGTCACGGCGCGTTACCTCATCGCGGCCGTGGGTAGCCTGTCCCACACGAACATGCCGCAGTTCAAGGGCCTGGAGAAGTTCAAGGGCAAGTGGTACCACACCAGCCTCTTCCCTCACACCGGTGTTGACTTCACCGGCAAGCGCGTGGGCGTGGTTGGCACCGGCGCCACCGCCGTGCAGGCCATCCCCGAGATTGCGCAGCAGGCCAAGCAACTCGTCGTATTCCAGCGCACCGCCAACTATTGCGTGCCGGCGCGCAACGGCAAGGTGGACCCCGAATTGGTCAAAGCGCGCAAGGCGGACTATGACGGCGTGGTCAAGCGCATCCGCGAATCGTTCTTCGGCCAGGAGCATTACTTCATCCCGAAGTCGGCGCTGGAAGCCACACCCGAGGAGCGAGAGCGCGAGTTCGACAAGAAGTGGGACGCGGGTGGCTTCGCCTATTGGCTGGCCAACTACCAGGACATGTTTTTCAATCAGAAGGCCAATGACCTGTGCGCCGACTATATCAAGCGCAAGATCCGCAAGACCGTGAAAGACCCGGCCGTCGCCGAAAAGCTCATACCCAAGGGCTACGCCTACGGCACCAAGCGCCAGCCACTGGACACCAACTACTACGAGACCTTCAACAAGGACAACGTGCTGCTGGTCGATGCCAAGACCGACGGCGCGATTGAAGAAATCACCGAAAAGGGCATCCGCGCAGGCGGCAAGGAATACGAGCTCGACATTATCGTTTTCGCCACCGGGTTCGATGCCATGACCGGGCCGCTGAAGGCCTTGAACCTGAAAGGCCGTGGCGGCCGCACGCTGGATCAGCAGTGGACGGACGGCCCGCACACCTACCTTGGCATCACCGTCGCGGGCTTCCCCAACTTGTTCACCATCACCGGCCCGCAAAGCCCCTCGGTGCTCTCGAATATGCCGGTATCGATCGAGCAGCACGTGGATTGGGTCACCGAATGCATCGACAACATGCGCAAGACCGGCAAGACCACCATCGAGGCGACACCCCAGGCGCAGGAGCAATGGGTTGCGCATGTCAACGAGGTCGTCAATGCGACGCTGATGATCAGCGCTAATTCCTGGTACATGAGCGCCAACATCGCCGGCAAGCCGCGCGCCTTTTTGCCCTATTTGGGACCAGAAGGTGTCGGCGGTTACCGGAAGAAGTGCGACGAGGTCGCGGCCAAGGGCTACGAGGGATTTGAATTGGCATAGCCGATCTTGGAAAAGAATTAAAGGTAGGGTCAAGGGCAACAGCCTTGACCCTCCCAACTTCAACAAAATCGGAGCAGACAATGATCAATAACAGCTACTACTCGCAGGAAGTGCACGGGCCTTACGAGCTGCACGACATCGGTAATCTCGAGTTGGAGGAAGGCGGTACCATCCGCGGTTGCAACCTCGCCTACGCCACTTTCGGTACGCTCAATGCCGCCAAAGATAACGCCATCCTCATTCCCACCTGGTACTCCGGCTCCAACAAGATCATGGAGCAGGTGTATATCGGTAGCGGGCGCGCGCTCGATCCCGACAAGTATTTCATCATCGTGGTCAATCAGATTGGCAACGGTCTTTCCACCTCGCCGCACAACACGCCGGCGCCGGCTGGGATGGGGAATTTTCCGCATGTACGCATCGGCGATGACGTGCGCGCGCAGCACAAATTCGTCACGGAAAAGTTCGGCTTGGAGAGTCTCGCGCTGGTTGTCGACGGCTCCATGGGGGCGCAGCAGACCTACGAATGGGCCGTACGTTACCCCGATATGGTGAAGCGCGCCGCGCCCATCGCCGGCACGGCAAGAAATACCGTCCATGATTTCCTTTTCACCGAAACGCTGGTCGAGGCGATCACGTGCGACCCCGGCTTCAACAAGGGTTTCTATGCATCGTCGGCGGACGTACGGGAAGGTCTGTTGCGTCACGCCAAGATGTGGGCAGTCATGGGTTGGAGCACAGAATTTTTCCAGGAGAACCGGCATAAGGCGCTGGGCTTTTCGTCCATCGACGATTTCATCATCAACTTCATGTACGGCTACTTCAGCGTGATGGATCCCAACGATCTGTTGTGCATGGCGTGGAAATGGCAGCGCGGCGACGTGAGCCGCCACACGGGTGGCGACTTGCGGGCCGCATTGGGTCGCATTAAAGCCAAGACCTTTGTCATGCCGATGTCTTCGGATATGTTTTTCCCACCGGCCGATTGCCAGGCCGAGTGGCGGCTCATTCCCGATGCCGAGTTCCGGCCCATCCAAACCATCGATGGGCATCTCGCGCTATTCGGCACTGATCTCAGTATGATCAGTCAACTCGATAAGCACCTGGGTGAGCTGCTCGCGACGAAAGTTTAGATGTCAGGGGCACCGCACCCCTCAGCGGTGCCCCACCCTTCGGCGCGTCGTCGGGACTTGGGCGTGCGATGCCCAATGAGTGAAGCAAACACTTCGATGTCCTCACCACCGGTCGAACCAGATGACAGTGCTGCGATACTGACCATGCGCCGTGTGGGTGGGTTGATGGTTCTGCTGCTCGCGCTGTTCGGCGTGGCCTATTCGTGGGTTTCCTGGAGGACGGAGAAGAACCGCGAATTGCATCATCTGTCTTCGCTCGTGGAACTGGGCGAAAAATCTCTGGATTCCTATTTCATGTCGCTCGAGAGCATTCTCAATGTGCTGAGTCAGGATATGCGACGTGATGGCCAGATCGATATCGAACGCACCGAGCTCTTACTCAAGAGACTGAAGGAGGCCAACTCCGATCTGCGTATCGCTATCGTGGCGGGGCTGGATGGACAGATACTTGCCACGACGGAAACTTCCCGCGGCCAAGTATTGCCGTCTATCGCCAATGAGCCTTCATTTCAGCTGGCTCGCGACGAGTTGTCGAAGGGTCACACGTTGAGTATCGGCCGGCCGTTTTTTGGGCCGGTCAGCAAGGAGTGGATCATCCCGCTTCGATACGGTGCGCGCGACAAGAACGGCAGGCTGCTCTTTCTGGTCGGTGCCGGCTTGGCGCTTTCCAAACCGCAGAGCTTCTGGAAAGATGCACCGTTGCCGCAAGGCGCGGTGCTGGCTCTCAGACGCGATGACGGGTATCTGGTGATCAGATACCCGGTCCCGGAAAAAATGAGACTGGCGGAAGTCTATGGGCAACCGCGAGACGGTGCGCTGGGCGCTTTCCTTCAGCGCGAGCATTTTCCGGTCAGCGGGGAATTGGAAGCGCCCAGCGATGTGTCGGGGTTGGACATGCTTTGCATCTTTCGCCGGTTGTCCCACTACCCTGTCACGTTCTACGTTGCCGAACCGCGCTCTTACCTGTGGGCCATGTGGTGGCAGAAAGTTCAGTTTTCCTACGTGTTGATGCTGTTGTTGTTGTTTAGTGGATTTGCAATTTATCGCTGGGCGCGCAGGCGCCAGGTGCTATGGGAAATCGAAAGGCAGCAGCGCATGACGGCGCTGCAGAGTGTGAATCGGGACCTCGAAGCCTTCACGTACTCCATCTCGCACGACTTGCGTGCGCCGATTCGGCATATCGACGCGTATGCCAGGCTGCTCGACGAGGAAATGCCGAACCTGACAGAGCCCGCGCTAGGCTACCTGCACACCATCTCGAAATCCGCCTCCCGGATGGGCATGATGGTCGACGAGCTGCTGCGGTTTTCACGGACTGGCCGTGCGCTCCTGCGGACACGGCGTGTGGATATCAACCAGCTCGTGGCGGAAGTTCGTGATGAGTGTATGCGCGATGCGCACGGGCGCAATATCACATGGAAAATAGTCGAGCTGCCTGTTGTCATGGGCGACCCCGCGCTGCTGCGGCTGGTGTTCGACAATCTCCTGTCGAACGCGATCAAGTTCACAGCACTGCGTTCGGAGGCGACGATCGAAATTTCGGCGCGGCCTGGCGACGCGGATGAAGTCGTTATCGACGTGCGCGATAACGGGACCGGCTTCGACATGCGCTATGCCAGCAAGCTGTTCGGTGTGTTCCAGCGCCTGCACCGGGAAGCCGACTTCGAGGGCACCGGCATAGGCCTGGCGACCGTGCAACGCATCGTGCAGCGCCATGGCGGGCGCGTCTGGGCTGAGGCGGAACCGGGCCGGGGCGCGATTTTTCATGTCGCTTTGAAGCGGGCAAGCGAC
>JBGQKF010000080.1:0-12247 GCA_041499435.1 Gammaproteobacteria bacterium | reverse complement strand
GGTTGCCAGCCGCCCAGTTCCTGCAGTTCCGCAGTCGACGTAGCGGCCTGGACATGACGAGTGGCCCCGGCGTGTCGAAGGTCATGCCAGCGGAAATCTTCGCTCCCGGCTGCCCCCAAGGCCTTCTTCCAAGCCTTGGCGTTGATGGCTTTGACTGAGAAGGAACTAAAAGCGATACAGTGTCGACGACCCGCGCATTGCTTTTCGAGCTGCCGCCTCCAGCTGAAGGGGTCTACGAATCAATGCTCTACGAGCCTTGGCCCTTGGGGATAGGCCCTTGGGGATAGCTGGGTGCCAGGACCGTTTTCTGCTACACTGGCTGTCGATGCAAAGGAGTGGAACCATGTTTGGACCTGTCATCCCTCGCGCTTGAGGCGCTCTCCTGCTCCGAGTTGTTCGCGCAGAAACTGCGCGAACTCGGGCTTTTGCCGAAAAACATCCGCAAAATCCGGGTCTTTTAACGCTGTTTCGGCAAAATTGCTGGACAGCTCTACGGCCCTACGCAACAGCCCCACGCTTTCCTCGAGTTGCGCCTTATCCGTCGCCCCTGCCGCACTGAATTGCATCGCAAGGTAGCAAGCCAAGTTGTAGTAGAGATCGGCTTCCGGCTCGACTTCGAGCGCCAAGGCCTCGCGCTGGGCTGCGATCGCCTTGCTGAGCGCGCCGCGTTTACAGTACAAGACCGCCTGCTCCTTGAATATCAATCGACGCAGCCGGTCGGATTGGAACTCCGTGGTGAGCCGGGCGAGCCGCTCGAGGTCGCGCTCCATGCGTCGGGTGAGCTCGGCGCGTCTCCCCCTATCTTATAGTACACCTCGCGATTCACCACGTAGAAAAACGACGTCTCGACCAGTTCCGTTGCGGCCGCCACGTGCATGGCTAATCGCTCGCTGGTTTTGGCGGCAGCCTCCTCGGCTGCTTTGAGTTGCTGGTCCATCGCGGCGAGCCGATTGCGTAGCGCCCCGCTCGACTCCTGAAAATGCTGCTCCACCCTACTCTTCGCTGTGCCGAGCACGCCGTCGAGCTTGGCCTGGAATTCAGTGCGCGCCTCTTTGAGGGTGGTCCACCCCAGGAACGCGCCGAACGCCACCAGCGCGGCAATCAACCCAGCGGCGGCTGAGTACACGGTGGTCAGCACTTCGAGCTCGTGATGCGCAGCGTCCAGCGCAATCTTGGAGCTCTGCGCGAGCGACTCGAGCGCGTTCTTCGAGCTCTCGCGCATGGCGTCGAGCGCCGCCTGGTAACTTTCCTTGGGATTGGCCGCGGCCTCGCTTCGAGCCGGCGCTGCGGCGAAGGCGGCAACAGCGTTGAATATGACGAGCGCAGTGACCCATGGGCGCAAGCGCAGCACACTGACCTCCCCCGTTTTGTTGGCGCGAGGCGCAAGCATAGCCCAGGCGTGCGGCAAAATGGTCCCCCCAGGGTGGACGAAGGCGGCTTACTGTGACAACGGCTCGCGCGCACGCGCAAAGCGCCACGAGCCACGCCCGGCGGCCTTCGCCTCATAGAGCGCCGCGTCGGCACTGCGCACCAGCGTCTGTGCATCAGTCCCGTGGTCCGGAGTAGCCTTGGTATCGAAATCGACAAGGATGTTGCGCAACAGGATCGACTCAACGCGGAACAGATCGGCCCTTGATTGCGAACTCGCCACCTACAGCTATGCAATGTGGCATGTGGCTTGCTGCCGCAGCCACCATCACCCCGCAGGCCCCATTCCGATTACCGCCTGCACCCACGCATAGGGGAAAGGCACCATGAAAAGTAATCGTGCACTTGCGACGGTCACTGGACGAATCTCGTTCCTGGTGAATTCGCTGCGTCCGTCCGCGAACGGCGCAACATTCCTGGTCATTGGCGCGGCGTCCATCAGTTCCACGATGGTCGCCTTGTTCGTGCGCGGGCTGGAGGGAACCATCCTGGCTTGCGTGTTGTGCGGCGCCGCAGCCGGACTCCTGGGCGCAATGCATTGGACCATCAAGGGTAAGTTCGCCAAGCTGTCGGAAAGCCTGGAAAGCATCGGCCTCGGCGAATTGTCTGGCCGCGTGGAAACCATTTTCGACGGGGAATCGGGACGTGTAGTCGAGACCGTCCATCAAATGAATCGCGATCTGGTCGGAATCGTCCGCCAGGTTCGTGGCAGCGCGGACCACATCAAGCTGGCCGCCTCGGAAATCGCGGCGAGCAGCGCCGATCTGTCGCAGCGGACCGAGGAGCAGGCTTCCAGCCTCGAGGAAACGGCGGCGAGCATGGAACAGCTCACCAGCACCGTAAAGCAGAACAGCGAGAACGCCGGTCAGGCGAACGCACTGGCCCAGCGCGCAACGCTGGTCGCCAGTCGCGGCGGAGAAATCGTCACCCAGGTCGTACAGACCATGAGCGATATCCAGCATGCCTCGAAGAAGATCATGGACATCGTCTCGCTCATCGACAGCATCGCGTTCCAGACCAACATCCTGGCGCTGAACGCAGCGGTAGAGGCCGCACGCGCCGGCGAGCAGGGCCGTGGCTTCGCAGTAGTCGCCACTGAAGTACGCAACCTCGCGCAGCGCAGCGCGGAGTCGGCCAGGGAAGTGAAGCAGCTTATCTACAATTCGGTCGAGCGGGTAGACGGCGGCAGCAAGCTCGTCGCCGAAGCGGGCGCGACGATGGAAGAGATCATGACCTCGGTGCAGCACGTGAGCAGCCTGATGGCTGGCATTGCCGACGCATCCGCGCAGCAAACTGCAGGTATTCAAGAGATCAATCAGACCATCTCCACGATGGAGCAGGTGACGCAGCAGAACGCGGCCTTGGTGGAAGAGACCATCGCCGCCGCGCATCTATTCGACGAGGAAGTGCAGCGGCTACAGGAGGTCGTCGGCCACTTCAAGCTCGACCGCGCCGAGGGCCGGCAGACTTGTGTGGAGCTGGTACGGCGGGGCGTCGCGCACCTTCGCGCGGTCGGAAAAGAGCGCGCCTGCGACGACTTCGACGATCCGCGCGGCAGCTATATCTTCGGAGAGTTTTATATCTCGGCATTCGACGTGCGCGGTGTGCGAATGGCCAACGGCCTGGACCCTGCCAGCCGCGGGGAGCACATCTACGAGATTCAGGATGCCGACGGCAAGCAGCACGTGCGCGCGATCATCGAGAAGGCGAAGGCACGCGGCAAGGGATGGGAAGATTACAAGTGGATGAACCCCGTAACCCGGCGCGTCGAGCCCAAGTCGGTGTACTTCGAATTGATCGACGATGTTGTCGTCACCTGCGGGATCTACCGCGCGGAACCGAGTGCCGACCAGCAGGCCGCTCCAGGCTCCACGCGAATGACGGCAGCGCGCGCCCTCAAGCGCGTCGCCCAGTAAAAGCTTACCCGGCCGCGGCTACACGCAGGATACGCAAGGCCGCACACGCCGCACCGTAGCCATTGTCGATATTGGTGACGAGCAGACCCGGCGCACAGCTCGCCAGCAGCGCATGCAGAGCCGCGCGTCCCCCGGTGGCAACGCCATAACCGACTGAGGTCGGCACACCGATCACCGTACAGCTGACGAGCCCGGCCAGCACTGTGGGCAGCGCCGCGTCCATACCCGCAACTGCGATGACCACCGACATGCGACGCAGCTCCTCGACGCGCTCGAGGAGCCGCCACAAGCCGGCTACGCCAACGTCGGTCATCTCGACATAGGGCACACCGTAGTAGCGCAGGGTGCGCGCAGCTTCCCGGCTCACAAAGACATCCGAAGTTCCCGCAGCCACCACCGCCAGGCGCAGGTCGCCGGACATCTCATGCGGTCCACCGAGATAACCGGTGCGCGAGATCGGCTCGAAATCGATGCGGTTGCGGTGCGATTGCGGAAGCTGCTCGAACTGATCGGGCGACAGGCGCGTGAGCAGCATGCGCATGTTGGACTCCTGCGCATGATCGAGAATCTGCACGAGGTGCGCCACGACCTTGCCCGCGCAGAAGATCGCTTCATCGAATCCCAGCCGCTCCGTGCGCTGGTGATCGAGGCGAAAGTCAGGAGTGAGTGACAACGGAAATGGAGTGCAGAAACGCGCTGCCGATGCGATACGGCTCGAATGCGACACCGGCCGCCAATCCGACCGGCTCGAACAGCGCGGAAATTTCCGTGTTGAGGGCAGCGCGCGTCTCGGCTGTCATTGCGTCGAGCGTGGTGCGGTCGAGCTCGATCACCACACCTTGAGCGCGAACTCGGCAACGCACGGTGGAAGCGGGCAAGGCAGCCGAGGTCAGCTGCTCAGCCCGATGCATACGGGCGAGCACTTCGGGATCGATCGCGATGCCGGTCTCGATGCGATTCGACAGGCACGGGGAAGCGGGCAGTTCCGCCAGCGCGCCGAGGCCCAGAGCACGCGCCAGCGCACGTACCGCCTGCTTATCGATCTGTGCCTCGACGAAGGGATGACGCACACCATGTTCTTTCGCGGCAATCAGACCAGGGCGGTATTCGCCGAGATCATCGAGATTGGTGCCTGAGACGATCTGCCCATCGGTGTGTGGACGTATTGCTCCGTACAAGCTGGTCTTGCAATAGAAGCAGCGGTTAAGTGGATTGCGCAGATAGTCGGCGTCGCCGAATTCTCCAGCATCGATCACCATCAACTTCCAGCCTTCACGCGTCGCGAGCTGCTGGGTGCGCTGCGTCGCCTCGGCCGGTACCGCGGGCGAGGTCGCATGGAACATCGATACGGATGCGCCCAGCACGCGCTGCGCGAAGCTGGAGAGCGTCAGGCTGTCCACCCCGCCGCTGACAGCCACCGTAACGCCGTCCATGCCGAGCAACACAGCGTGCAGCATCGCTGCGCGCTCGGCGAGCGGCCCTGCTGCAAAGGCCGGCAGATTCACGCTTCGCCTCCATTCGATCCGGCCTTCTCGGCTGCACGCCGAATGCCTTCGCGTTCCACGCGGCCGCCCCTTACGCTCAGCAGATCGTCGCTTTCCGCTTTTGCCGTAACTGCGCCCGGACGTTGCGCAGTTTTGACGCGCACGTTGCGGCCGTCGACTTCCACGGTATTGTGCGCACGTGCGAGGACGCGGCGCTCGATCGTCTGCCAGCGCAATCCCAGCGTTGTCGTTTCCGTAAAGCAGGCCTCGAACACACTTTCCAGATTGTCGTGCTCGGCGAGAAGCTGGATATGGGCGGTCATGCGCCCTTTCTTGCCGAGGGCTGGCAGTTGCAGCACGTCGAGCACCGATGGATGTGCACGCAACCGGTCCAGCGCGATCGCGAGATCCTCCGGCGTCTGGTCGTCGATTTCGAATTCCACCTGCGCGACTCGATCGGTGAGCAGCAGCGGGGAGCTGACATCTTCGAACGCGAGGACGCGCAGCACATTGCTCAGCCCGGGAAACGTTTTGGTTCCGAAACCACTGCCGGTGCGCAACAAGCGGCGCGGCGTCCGGTTATCGCTTTGCGTGGCGCCCAGGTGGCGCAGAATAGCAGCACCGGTTGGAGTGATGCGCTCGCCCGTCAAGCCGTCATCGAACAGCGCGAAGCCTTGCAACAGCAACGCGGTGGCCGGCGTAGGAACCGGCAACCAGCCGTGCTCGGTATGGACACGGCCATTGCCTCTAGGCAGCGCGCTCACACTCCACGTCGCGTTCAAGGCATCGATCAGAAAAGCTGCGCCCACCATGTCGGCGATCGAATCCCATCCGCCGAGCTCGTGGAAGCTCACGTCTTCCGTGGGCATGCCGTGAACCTTGCCTTCGACCTCTGCGAGCGCGGAGAAAATCGCCACTGCGCGTTGCTTCGCCCCGGCGCCCAGATCGGCCGCCTGCAGGCGCGCACGAATCTCGCGAAAAGGAATGTGGCGATGCTCCTGCGGCCCGAGATAGCGGCTGCCGGCTTCACGCTCGCGAAACGCCGGCTCCTCGACGAGGAAGCGCAAGCCGGTCAGGACATCGTCGCGATGTTCCACTACGCGACACACGATGCCTGAGGGCAATCCGGCTGCACGCACGGCAGCCAGCATGCCTGCCTTCAGGTCCGGGAAAGCATCCAGCACCGCAGCGACGAACATATCGCCGGCTACGCCGCCGACCGCATCGAGATGGATGTGCATGCTTCGCGTTGAATGGTTTGCAAGGCGACCGGTAATAGGACCGCAAGAAACTGCCGGCCGCTCACCTCGAGTCCGACGACGGGAGTGAACGGCCCTTCTGTGTTCGGATGCTTACGCCGTCGCGTGCTCGTGCTTCTTCGCGAGCATCGGATACAACGTGCCCTTGGCATCGAACTTGAGCGCCTCGGACTCGCCCACGACGTCGAACTGGGCCGGGTTGGCGCGCACCTGTTTCAGCAGCGGTTCAGATACCTGGATGTCGACCAGCTCGAGCGTGTTGCGGATGCGCACGATCTTCACATCCAGCGGCTTGACGCGGACCACGGTCTTGACCGCGAGGCGAATCGCCTCCTCGTCGGTGTTCATGATCATCGGAACCATGCCGCCGTCGAGGTATGTGCTGGCAATGATATTCGCATAGGTCTTGGGGATGTCCATCTCCTTGTACAACCGCATGGTGGTGACATCCGCCACACCGATCCCGCAGGCGTTGCCATGCGTTTCGGGGGTCAGACCAAGCACGACGATCTTCTTGACCAGGGGCTTGGCATCCCATTCGATGAAGCGATTGTTGCGGCCGGTGATGTTGGGATCCATGCCGGCGCCACTGATGTTCTTGCCGATGTGCTCTACGATCAGCACATCGATCTCGTCGAAGCACAGCCGGCCCATGAATTCCTTGGCCTTGGCCTGCAGCACCGGCTCGCGCTCGAAGGTCTTTTCCGCTGGAACAACTTCCACCAGCGCGGTTTCGTCCGCGGCGTTCTCGACCATCGCCACGCCGCACAGGAAGTTTTTCTTAGACATGATGAACTTCGCCGCTCTCGGCAGCAGCTCGCCGAACATGTCCATGCCGTAGGTGTGCAACTCGGTCGCACCGATGATCTTGCCCATGCCGATGGTCATCATCTTGACGATGCCGCTCTCGATCGGCGCGCGGAAATTGGTATGCGGCTTGACCCGGCAGATGAGCACGATGCCATCGGCGGCGGCGGCGAGCTTGTCCATGTAGACCGGCATGCCATCGACCTTGCCCAGCTCGACGACGTCCATCTGCGCCTGAATCGGGCAACCCACGTAGCTCTCGGTGATACCGTAGCCTTCCAGCACTTCGCGCTGACCCTCGGCAGTGGCGCCACCGTGGCTACCCATCGCCGGGAAGATGAACGGCTTGGCGCCGAGCGCTTTCAGCTCGGCGATCACCTGCTTGGCGCATTCGGCGATGTTCGCGATCCCGCGGCTGCCGCAACCGACCGCGATCGTCATCCCGGGCTTCACCTTGGAACGGATGTCTTCACGCTTGAAGTCGGCGGCAACGGCCTGGCTTACGCTCGCGAGCTTGGGGGCGTTGAACTTCTGGCGGATATGAACCATGCGTGGCAGCGGAATATCCAGCCCGCCCGCAATGTTGACTTCAATGCGATCGCCGATCATGGTTGACCTCCGTCCCAATAGTTAAAGTCGAGTTCCGGCTTTCACCAGCCGGCAGCAAAGGCGATTTTACACCCAAGCCACGCGCTCCGTGCCCCGGATCGAGCTAGAGCGGTGCGGCTCAGAGCAGCGACTCGTACAACGCGATATACAACTGCGCACTGTGCTCCCAGCTGAAGTCGCGCGCCATACCGTTCTTTTGCAATTGACGCCACGTTCGTTTGTCGTCATAGGCGTTGATTGCACGTCTGACCGCTTCGAGCAATGCGGCCCCGGTCGCAGGAGCGAATACGAAGCCGGTCGCGGTCTTGTCGTTCAAGGTGCCGGCGTTGTAATCGACCACTGAGTCGTGCAGGCCGCCGGTGTCGTGCACGATGGGCGGTGTGCCGTAGCGCTGGCTGTACATCTGATTGAGCCCGCATGGCTCGAAGCGCGACGGCATGAGGAAGATGTCGGCGCCGGCCTCGATGAGATGTGCCATGCTTTCATCATAACCGATGAAGACTCCGGCCTTGCCCGGATTCGCTTTGCTCACCGCCTGCAAAGCGTCCTGCAAGGCCGGATCGCCCGATCCGAGGATGGCGAGCTGGGCCGAAAGCGCGAGCAGCGCGGGCGCAATCTCGGCCAGGAGGTCGAATCCTTTCTGATCCACCATCCTGCCGATCGCCCCAAGCAGCGGGATTTCATCGCTCGGGGTGAGGCCAAAGCGCGCTTGCAGCGCGCGCTTGTTCTCGAGCTTCGCGGGCAGGCGCGACGCATTGTAGTAGCGCGCGATGTAAGGATCGGTCTCGGGATCCCAGGCATCGGTGTCGATGCCGTTCAAGATGCCGGTCAAGGACCCTGCCCGATGCGCAAGCAGACCCTGCATCCCCATTCCCAACGGCTCGCTCTGGATCTGCTGTGCGTAATGCGGGCTCACGGTGGTGAGGTGATCCGCATAGTAGAGACCGGCTTTGAGAAACGACATGTTGCCGTAGTACTCGACGCCATCCGGACTGAACGAGGACGGCGGCAAGCCCAGGCGGCTCGCCGTCTGCGGCGGGAACACGCCCTGATAGGCTAGATTGTGGATGGTGAAAACCGTGCGCGCCTTATCGCCGCTCACGAAACGCGTGTAAGCCGGGGCGAGCCCGGTCTGCCAGTCGTTGCAATGCAGGATGCGCGGCCGCCACGACAGCGGTGAGCCTGCGCTGGCAAGCACCGCCGCCAGATACGATAACAGGCCAAAGCGCAGGGCATTGTCGGGCCAGTCGTTGCCCGACATGTCCTGATACGGTCCGCCGGCACGATCGTACAGTGGTGGACAATCGATGATGAGCAGCGGCACGCCGTTGCCCAGCTTGGCGGCCAGCAGCTGGCTGGCGGGCATTTCGCCCAGAGCCGGAAAGCTGGTGAGCTTACCGCGAGACTTCACCGCATCGAGAAGCTGGCGATAACCCGGCACCAGCACGCGAACATCGAGACCCGCATGCATCAATGCTGCCGGCAATGAGCCAGCCACGTCGGCCAGCCCTCCGGTCTTAACGAGCGGGGCAACTTCGGAAGTGGCAAACAGAATCGGGAGCTTGGGAGCAGCGCTCATCCCGCGACCGGCTCCAGAATGATGCCTGCCAGCGGCGGCAAAGTAATCGCCGCCGAATACGGAAGCCCCATCCATGGCAACGGCTCAGCGTATACGGCGCCGTTGCCGACGTTCGAGCCCTGGTAGTAGCCCGAGTCGCTGTTGAAGATCTCGCCCCAGGTCCCGCCTTGCGGTAAGCCGATGCGATAGTCGTGTCTGGGAACGGGCGTGAAGTTGAGCGCCATCAGCACCTGCGATCCATCGCGCGCGCGTCGCAGGAAACTCAAGGTCGAGTGATCGGCGTCGTGACAGTCGACCCAGGAAAACCCGTCCTGTGCGAAATCGAGCTCGTGCAGCGCCGGATAGTGCGCGTGCAGGTGATTCAAGTCGCGCACCATGCGCTCTACCCCGGTATGCCATTCGCTCGCAAGCAGGCCCCAGTCGAGCTCCCAGCGTGCCCGCCACTCACGGCCCTGCGCGAGCTCGTTGCCCATGAAGTTGAGCTTCTTGCCCGGCGACGCGTACTGATACACGAACAGCAGCCGCAGGTTGGCAAACTCCTGCCAGGTGTCGCCTGGCATCTTGTCGAGCAAGGCGCCTTTGCCGTGCACCACTTCGTCGTGGGACAGCGGCAGGATGAAGTTTTCGGTGTACGCGTATAGCTGGCCGAACGTGAGCTGATTGTGATGGTAGCGCCGGAAGACGGAATCCATGTGCATGTAGGACAGGGTGTCGTTCATCCAGCCCATGCTCCACTTCATGGAGAAACCGAGCCCGCCGAGATAAGTCGGTCGCGATACCATCGGCCATGCGGTCGACTCTTCCGCACAGGTGAGCGCACCCGGGAACTGCTCGTGCACCATGACATTGAGCTCGCGCAGGAAATCGATCGCCTCCAGATTCTCCCGCCCGCCGTATTTGTTGGGCACCCACTCACCAGCCTTGCGTGAATAGTCCAGATACAGCATGGAAGCCACTGCGTCGACGCGCAGCCCGTCGGCATGAAACTCGGACAGCCAGTAATGCGCGCTCGACAGAAGAAAGGAGCGCACTTCATTGCGCGCATAGTTGAATACGTGCGTACCCCAGTCCTGATGCAGACCGAGGCGCGGATCGGCGTGCTCATACAGCGCAGTGCCGTCGAAGCGCGCGAGCGAGAATGCGTCGGTCGGGAAGTGGCCGGGCACCCAGTCGATGATGACACCGATGCCGGCGCGATGAAACGCATCGATCAGTCCGCGCAGCTCATCTGGTGTGCCGAAGCGCGAGGTCGCCGCGAAATAGCCGGTGGTCTGATAACCCCACGACTCATCGAGCGGATGTTCGGTCACCGGCAGCAGCTCCACGTGCGTGAAGCCCAGCTCCTGCACATAGGGAACGAGCTGCTCCGCGAGCTCCGCGTAACTGTAGAAACGGCCGTCGGGATGGCGCTTCCACGATCCCAGGTGCACCTCGTAGATGGACAGCGGCGCATGCAGCCAGTCCCATCGCTCGCGACGGTCGACCCATTCCTGATCGCGCCACTGATAGCGTCCGTCTGCGGGGACGCGCGCCGCCGTCCCGGGCCGGCGCTCGAACTCGCGCCCGTACGGGTCGGTTTTGACGGCCACGTGCTCGCCGTCGCGCGCGCGAATTTCGTATTTATACAGCTGTCCGCTAGCCAGTCCCGGGATGAACAGCTCCCACACTCCGCTGGACCCGTGCACCGCCATGGGATGCACGCGCCCGTCCCAGCGATTGAAATCGCCGACCACGCTCACGCGCTCCGCGTTCGGCGCCCACACAGCAAAGCGCACGCCGCGCACGCCATTGCGCTCTTCCAGGTGAGCACCCAACGTGCGCCAGGCCTGATGCAGCCGCCCTTCGTTGAACAGGTAAAGATCGTGACCGCTCAATGCCGGCGCGAAGCCATAAGGGTCGTGCCACTCGCGCACATGGCCGCCTTCGCTCACACCGAGCGCATAGGGCGCCGGCGGCTCCTCCACGCCGCGCCACTCGAAAAGTCCCGCCGGGTGTATCCGCTGGAGCGGCTTCAAACCTGCGGGCAGCCGCAGCCAGACCGTCTCCGCGTGCGGTCGAAACACACGCAGCACCCAGCCCCCGGCATCACGATGCAGGCCAAGGTAGCGGAACGGGTCGTGCAAACGCCCATGCAGCAGGGCTTCCAGGTCGGCTGGCGCGGCATGCGCGACGGAGGCATTCATGATCGAAGGTGAAGCCGGCAGACGCGAGCGGTTAGCATGATTGTTCTTCGTAGTAGTGGCACGAGGCCAGCAAGAGCCCTATTATAAGAACACCTTGCCCGGAAGCCTAAGGCGTTTTCCGGCATCGCCTCCGAGGCCCGTGAGGATCAACGTTCGAGCATCGACCATGTCAACCGAATCGAAACCGGTGGCAACCGTGCCGCCAGATGACGCCGATGTCCGCTTCGTCAGCGTCATCACCAAGAACACCTATGCGCTGATCCTGGCGGGAGGACGCGGCAGCAGGCTCAAGAACCTGACCGACTGGCGCGCCAAGCCGGCGGTTCCGTTCGGCGGCAAGTTCCGCATCATCGACTTCCCGCTGTCCAACTGCTTCAATTCCGGAATCCGGCGCATCGGCGTCGCCACGCAATACAAGTCGCACAGCCTGATCCGTCACATTCAGCGCGGCTGGAGCTTCCTGGACGGGCGGATGAAGGAGTTCATCGACCTCATGCCCGCGCAGCAGCGGGTGCAGGAGCACTGGTATCAGGGAACGGCGGACGCGGTATTCCAGAATCTGGATATTCTCAAGGCCAACGATCCCGACTACGTCCTGATCCTGGCCGGCGACCATATCTACAAGATGGATTACGGCCGGATGCTCGCCTACCACGTAGCACGCAAAGCCGACATGACCGTGGGCTGCATCGAAGTCCCGCTCGAGGAAGCGCGGTCCTTCGGCGTGATGGGCGTGGATCAGGAAGCACGCGTGCGCACGTTCGACGAGAAGCCCCAGGATCCCAAGGCGGTTCCAGGTCGCCCTGGACTTGCCCTCGCCAGCATGGGCATCTACGCCTTCAACGGCATACCGGCGCATCAGTTCGGGGAAGCGCAGATCGTAGCAGATCGCCAGCGACGTGCGGCCCCAGGGCATATCTATCGTGAGCGGCGCTTCGCCGGGGCTGAGGTGAGTCGCTTCTTCCATTGGCGCGAAGAGATG
>JBGQKF010000079.1:0-12251 GCA_041499435.1 Gammaproteobacteria bacterium | reverse complement strand
GGGGCGGTAAGCTCACGGGCGCACCGGGTTGTCGTTCCAGTAGACCGGCATATCGGCCTTATGCGCATGGGCTAATTCTTCGAGGTATAGACTCGGCGCCATTTCCCAGGCGTAGTCCGTGAGTCGCCGCAACATCGACTGCACGCGCTCGGGGTCGCGCTCGGCCTGATTGTCCTCCTCGGAGGGGTCGGCACGCAAATTGTAGAGCTCGGTGCGCGCGGGCAGGGTCGCTATGCGAATCAACTTCCAGTCGCCGATGCGGATGGCGCCGCGGAAATCTTCGACATTGAGCACAATTTCCCTGCGGCCGGTGGGCTTGCCTTCGCTGATCGAGGGCCACTGGTCGATGCCGTCGAGCGACTTGGGCTGCTCCGGCCTGGCGCCTGCGAGCCGCAGCAGCGTGGGGTATACATCCACCGCATGCATCGGCTCGCCGACCACACCAGGCTGGATTTTCTCCGGCCAGACTGCAAAGGCGATCGCACGCAGGCCGCCTTCATACAGGCTCGCGCGGCCATCGCGATAGGGACCGTTGTCGGCGCAGGCATGCGCGACATCGCCTTCGCCGAACGGGTACTTGTGGGGGAGCACACCGCCTGAGTTGGCGTGGAACAGGATCAACGTGTCCTTCAGCATGCCGCGCTGCTCGAGCGCGCCCACCACCTGCTCCACGGCGGCGTCGATCGCGCTCACCATGGCGCGGTAGACGCGCTGCTCACTATCTGACAGCTCCGCATAGCGCTGGATCAGCTCCGGCGGGGCCTGCAGCGGGGCTTGCGGAGCCGAGAACGACAGCCACAGAAACAGCGGCGCTTGGCGGTCGTGCTTGCCGATCAGGCGTACCGCATCGCGACCGAGCAGGGCGGTGGCGTAGCCCGGTTCGCGCACCTGCTTGTCATTGCGCCGCCAGTCCGCAGCGCCGCCATGGCCGGTCTTCTTGAAGTAGTCGATCTCTCCGGTCAACTGCCCGTAGAAATAATCGAAGCCGCGCTGGTTGGGCCATTGCCCCTTCATGGCGTGGCCGAGGTGCCATTTGCCGATGAGCGCGGTGGTGTAGCCCGCCTCCTTCAGCGCTGTGGGCAGCAGCCGCTCGTCCCCCGGCACACCGAAGCGGCTGAACCATTGGATCTGCATGGTCTGCATGCCGTAGCGCAGCGGGTAGCGCCCAGTCATGGCCGCCGCCCGCGTCTGTGACGAGAACGGTTGCACGTAAAACTGCTCGAGGCGCGCCCCGGCCGCGGCCAGGCGATCGAGCGCAGGGGTCTGAATCGTGCTGCCGTGGTAGCCGATGTCCTTCCAGCCCAGGTCGTCGACTGTGATGTAGACGATGTGCGGGCGCTCCGCGCCGTGTGCACCGCCTGCAGCCGATGCGCACAACAGGCCCAAGGGCAGCAGTAGCATCCAGAGTCTCAAGGGGAGGTGCATGGGTCTCGCTTTTTGGAGTCGAGCAAAAAGGCGCATGGTACCGCAGGGCCTTTGGGTGGGGAGCACAGCGCTTCGTGTCCCTGCGCGATTTTGCCGCACACAGCCTCGCGAAAAAGCCGCGCCGGTCGAATGCAGGTGCCGACGTAGGCTACAATCCGCGCATGTCGGACCAGGAAATCATTCTGCAAACGCTCGCCCGGGTGCGGCGGCGGCTGCAGATGGGCCACGTTGTGCACGACGCGATCATTTTGCTTTGGCTGCTTGCGGTCGCGGCTGCGTTGTGGCGTGTGCTGCGCATGGCCGGCGATCACGCACCGGCTCTGAGCGCGGTCGCGATTCTCATCGCTCTGCTGTTGTGGGTGGGTGGGCTGCTGGTGCTCTTGCGGCGCCTCATCGCGCGGCGCACGAGTCTTGCGCGCGCTGCGGCCGAGGTCGACGCGCGCGCAGCGTTGCATGACGAGCTCAAAACTGCGTACTGGTTCATCGCCCATCCGATCGCCTCACCTTGGAACGCAGCGCAGCTGGAACATGCCGCGCGCTCTGCGCGGGCCCTGGATGTCTCACGGCTGCTACCGATGCGCGTCGAGCGCGGCACGCTCGCAGCCAGCGCGCTCATCAGCGTGTTGCTGCTTGCGCTGTGGTTGGCACCGCCGTTGACGCCGTCTTCCCAGGCGTTGGCCGAGGGCGGCAATGCGCTGTCCGCTGCCGAAGCAAAGCAGGTGCAGTTGCTGCGCGAGCTATCGGCGCAGCTCCCCGGCGATAGCGCGGCGGCTGCACAGCTCGAGCAGGCGCTCACCACCTTGCAGCGAAAGGAGGCGAGTGCGGAGGAAAAGCAGCGCGCGCTGGCTGCGGCGCGCGCGGCGCTCGAGCAGCGTAATCTGGATGCCGCTTCCACGCGCGAAGGTTTGTATCAGCTTGCGCAGAAGCTGCGGGGTAACGAGGCATTGAAGGACATCGCCGCGGCGTTGGGGGAAGGCGATGCGCACAAGGCAGCGCAGGCGCTGCAGCAGATGCCCGATGCGCACGGCGGCAAGCTGACGGCCGCGGGTCCGGCTGCCGAACGAAGCAACGAAAAAGATCTGGCGCACCTCATCGATCAAGCGAGCGGGCGTGGCGGCGAAGAGCCGGGAGAGAGCGCCAGTGTCGCTGCCAGGGAAGCGATCGATCGCCTCAATCAGATCGCCGCGCAGCTCGATTCCCAGCAGCAGCTCAACCAGGCTTCGCAGGCGTTGCAGCAGCTGCAACTCGCGGTGGCGCAGCGCTCGACGATGTCGGCGGGCCGCTTCAGCCAGCAGGCGGCGCAGAACTCCACGCCTTACCCGAACAGCGGGCAAACCTCGATGCCTGGCGGCATCATGTTTCGCTCGGCCGCAGTGGCGCAGGAAAAGCGAGCCTCTGCGCAGCAGGAGAGGAGCAAGACCGGCTCTGCCATGGGCGACTCGCAGGCCGAGGCGCCGCTTGGCAGCAAAGTTACCCCGCTCGGCGTCCAGCTGAAGAAGGAAGCGGTGCCCAATCCCGAGCCCGAAGATCAGCAGGACGCCGCGAAGAACTGGTTCTACACCGAGAGCAAAGAACAGAAGTCCGTCGTCGAGCTGCGCGAGGTGCAGGCGCGCGAGAGCTTCGCTCAGGCTCAGTCCGGTGCGGCCGAGGGTATCTCAGTTCGTCACCGTCAAATCGTAAAGGACTATTTCATGCATTTGCGCGAGGGCAAGCCATGACCGCGATGACCGTCGGCCGACAGGTCGAGCAGTTCCGGGAAAACTTCCGCATCGTGCGCGACGAAGTCTCCCGCATTATCGTCGGCAACGAGGACAATATCATCGGCATCATGACCTGCCTGCTCGCGCGTGGTCACGTGCTGCTCGAAGGCATTCCCGGCATCGGCAAGACCAAGTTGGTGCAAACACTCGCCGATGTGCTGCACCTCAAGTTCTCGCGCATCCAGTTCACACCGGATCTGATGCCCGGCGACATCATCGGCACCACCATCGTGCGCGAGACCGACACCGGACGCAAGCTCATGGAGTTCCAGCCTGGGCCGATCTTCGCCAACCTGGTGCTCGCCGACGAGATCAACCGCGCCACGCCGAAGACGCAGTCGGCGCTGCTCGAGGCGATGCAGGAGAACAGCGTGTCGGCGGGCGGCCAGACGCATCCGCTGCAGCAGCCGTTCTTCGTGCTCGCCACCATGAACCCTTTGGAGATGGAGGGCACTTATCCGCTGCCCGAAGCCCAGCTCGATCGATTTTTCTTCAAGCTGAAGCTCTCCTTTCCCAGCGCCGAAGGCTTGAGCCAGATTCTCGATCGCACCACGGCGCAGCACGAGCCGAAGGTCGAGCGCGTGTTCGGACAAGGCGAGATTCTCGAGATGCGCGAGACCGCGCGCTCGGTTCCCGTGGCCAAGCCGGTGCAGGACTATGCCATCCGCTTGACCCTCGCGACACATCCCGAGAGCGAGCTCGCGAGCGATTTGACGCGCCGCTTCGTGCGGTTCGGTGCCAGCCCGCGCGGCACGCAGGCCCTCATACTGGGCGGCAAGGTGCGCGCGCTGCTGGCCGAGCGGCTGTACGTTGCGGCCGAGGATATTCGCAGCGTGGCGCTCGATGCCTTGCGCCACCGCCTGCTGCTCAATTTCGACGCTGAGGCCGAGCGCGTCAGCACCGACGCGATCGTCGAAGATATCCTGCAGCGCGTCCCGCTTCCCTCCGCGTAACTAGAGGTCGAAACGTGGCAGCTCCTGGCGCTTTGCTGGACGAGTCCTTCCTGCGCAAGCTCGAGGTGCTGAGCCTGGCCACGCGTCGTCCAGTGCATGGCCAGCTGAAGGGCGTGCACCGCTCGCGCCGGGTGGGCGCCGGTATGGTGTTCACCGATTTCCGCCCCTACGCGAGCGGCGATGACATCCGCAATATCGACTGGGGCATCTACCTGCGCATGGACCGGCTGATCCTGAAGCTGTTCGAAGAGGAAGCCGATCTGCCGATTTATCTGTTCGTCGATACCAGCCGCTCGATGGACTTCGGCGCGCCAAGCAAGCTCGACTACGCGCGGCGCATCGCGGCCGGGCTCGCTTACGTGGCGCTGCTCAATCACGATCGCGTGAACCTGATCGCCTTCGCCGATGGGGTGGTGCAGGCTTTGCCGACACGGCGCGGCAAGAATCAGGCGCCGCAGGTGTTCCGCTTTCTCGAGGCGCTTCGCGCGAGCGGAGAGACCAGTCTGCACGCGACGCTGCGCCGCTTCTTCGGCTCGCCGCGCACGCGCGGGCTCGCGGTGCTCATCTCCGATTTTCTCGATCCGCAGGGTATCGAGCCGGCGTTCGCGGTCCTGCGTCGCTTCCGGCATGAGGTGGTGGTGGTCCACACGCTCGCACCCGAAGAGCGCGAGCCGCAGCTCCCCGAAGAGGTAGTCCTGGTCGATGCGGAGGATGGCACCACGGCCGAGCTCGAGATCACGCCCAGCCTGCTGGAAGCGTATCGCGCCCGATTTCAGCAGCATGTCCGCGAGATCGAAGCCTACTGCCGCAAGTACGGCTGGGCGTATCTGCAGGCCTCGACCGCCATCGCCTTCGAGGACCTCATGCTGAAGATGCTGCGTGCAGAGGGCTGGTTGCGGTGAGCTTGCTCGGGCTGTCCGCACAGGCCGCCGCAGGTGCGATGCTGGGGGTGGCCGCTCTAGTGCTGCTGCTGTATCTGCTCAAGCCGGCCTCGCGCAGGCTGGTGGTGCCTTCGATGGTGATCTGGCGGCTCGTGTTGCGTACGCGCAAGCCCACGCCCGATCGCCTGCGCTGGTGGTTGTCGCTGCTGCTCGCTTTGCTGATCGCACTGTCTCTCACCCTGGCGCTGGTACGCCCGCAGCTTGCGGTGTACGGCGGCCGCGCGCAGAGAGTGGTTCTCGTAGTCGATGACTCGGCAACGCTCGCCGCCATCGCCTCCGACGGCAAGACACGCTTCCAGCATGCACTGGAGCGGGCGCGCGAGCTGGTCCAGGCCGACGCTGCAGGCGGCTTCATGATCGCCGATACGCGCCGGCAGATTGCATCACCGCACTTTCAGTCGCGGGAAGCTGCGCTCAGCACGCTCGCGCAATTGAAAGTTGCGCCTGGCGGGAAGCCGCAGTTTCCCAACGTGCTGAGAAGCGGCGAGCGCGATGTGCGTGCGGTGCTGATCACCGATGGCGTGGCGGCAATCGACGCGCCGGCTGGTGTCGAGACGCGGTCGGTCTATCAGGTCGCCGACAACGTCGGCATCACCGCGTTCGAGGTGCGGGCGCTGCCGCGCGACCTGCACCGGTTTCAAGCTTACGTTGAAGTTCTCAACGCTTCTCCAGGTGCCAAGCAGGTCGAGCTCCAGCTCACCGGCGCGGGTGCGGTGCCGATCAAGCGGGTTCTACAGCTCGCCGGCGGTGCGCGCGCGGCGGAAGTGCTCGATGTATCCGGGTATGCGGCGGGACCGATCCGCGCATCGGTGGATTCGGCTTACGACGCATTGCCGCTGGACGATGTCGCATTCTCCTATCTGCCGCCGAGCAAGCCGATCCGCGTGGTGCTGGTGAGCGCGGGCAACGCGGCGCTCGAGCGCTCGCTGCGGCTGCTGCCACGCGTGCAGTTGGGCGTGATTGCGCCGGCGAAGTATGCACCGCGCAGTGGCGTCGATGTGTGGGTGTTCGATCGCTTCGCACCGCGCGCCGCGCCATCGTCGGCTGCGCTGCTGTTTCGTCCGCCGCCGACCGACTGGCTGCCCCGTGCCGGGGGCGAGCTGCGCGAAACCAACGTGGCCGCGTGGTCGAGCGTACATCCGGTGACCGACAGCGTGTCGTTGCGCGATGTGCTGGCCGAGCGGGCCTTGTACATCCGTGAGGTGCTCCATGCGCAGGTCCTCGCCAGCGATCCCGCGCGGCGGCCCCTCATCCTGGCGTCGGCATCCGGGCCGCGCTGGGTGGAAGTGGCGTTCTCGCTGGAGGACTCCAATCTGCAGCTGCAGGCGGGTTTTCCCGCTTTCTTAAGCAACACGCTCAATTGGATGACGGGGGAGCCGCTCGCGCTGAACGCGGGCCTGGGATTGACCGAGCTGCCGGTGGTGCACGCGAAGGTGCTCGACCTGCAAGGGCAGCCGGTGCGAGTGCGCGAGCTGCCGGAAGCCACGCTGGTGGAGTCCTTGCAGCCGAACTTCTATACGGCGATTGCGCCGGATCGTCGAGTGCGCGTAGCGGTCAATCTGCTCGATCCTGCGGTGACTGAGATCAATAGGACCGCGCTCGCAGCCGCGCCCCCGGCGCAGCCAAGTGCGGGTGCCGCATTCCTCCCGCCCAGCTCATGGCTCGCATTGCTGATGCTGGCCGCTGTGCTGTTGCTGCTGGAATGGTGGACTTTCAACCGGCGCCTCACCATATGAGCAGACCGGCGGCCTGCGTGCAATGAGCGGCTTCAGCTTGACCGCACTGTGGCCGCTGGCGTTGACTGCGGCGCTGCCGCTCATCTGGTGGCTGCGCCGCCGTTCGATCACCAACTTGAGCCCGCGCCACCTCGATGCGGCGATGGTGTTGCGCGCACTCGCGTTCACCCTGGTGGTGCTGGCACTGACGCGCCCGGTGTGGAATGCGGCTACGCGCGATGTGTCGGTGGTCTATGCGCTCGACGTCTCGCGCAGCGTTTCACCCACGTACATCGAGGCTGCGCTGAAATGGATTCGCGCAGCCAATCGCAGCCAGGCGCCGGCCACGGCGCGCTACGTTGCATTCGCGGACCGCGCGGTGATGGTCGATGATGTCGATGAGCTTCCCAGGCTTGCGGTGAGCGCCGACGCGGCTGCGCCAACCGGCGCCTTGCAGCAGGGCGCCACCGATATCGAGGCGGCGCTGGATCAGGCGCTGCTCGGTTTCGATGCCGATCAGGTGAAGCGTCTGGTGCTGTTGACCGATGGCAATCAGACGCAAGGCGACGTGTGGCAGGTATTGCCGCGGCTGCAGGCGGAGGCGGTGCGCGTGTATGCGTTTCCAGCTGGCGTGCGCGCACAGAATGACGCCTGGATCGAATCGATCGAAGCGGTCGACAGTGTGCGCCGTGATGAGCCGATTGCAATCAGCGTGCGGGTGGTGAGTCAAGCGGCCACGCCGGCAACAGTGCGCATGATCGGCGCCGGCGTCGAGCTCGGGCGCCAGCGCGTGCACCTGCGCGCGGGCCTCAACACGTTCGTTTTCAATAGCAGGCTGCGGCAGCAGGGCGCTGTCGACTTGCGGGCCGAGGTCAAAGCCGACGGGGATGCCGTTGCAGACAATGACGTACTGACCCGCTCGGTGTGGGTCGCAGCACGTCCTCGCGTGTTGTATGCGGAGGGGCAAAGCGCCAGCGCCGGTTACCTCCGCGATGCGCTCACGCGTGAAGGCATCGATGTGAAGACCATCTCCGCGGTCGAGCTGCCGACCGATGCGGCGAGCTTGAGCGCATACGACGCGGTGATCGTGAGCGACGTGCCGCGCAGCTTCGCCGATGACACGCGGCTCGCTGCCCTGGAAAGCTATGTACGCGATCAAGGCGGCGGCCTGATCTACGCGAGCGGCGAGAGCACCTACGGCAAGGACGGCTTCGCCGGCACGGCGCTCGAGCGCGTGCTGCCGGTGGAGTTCAAGGCCCAGGAAAAGCGCAAAGACCTGGCGCTGGTGGTGTGTCTGGACCGCTCCTACAGCATGAAGGGCCGTTCGATGGAGCTCGCCAAGGCCGGCGCGCGCGCGGCGCTGGATATTCTCGAAGAGCAGCATCAGTTCGGCGTGATCGCGTTCGATTCGCAGCCGCACGAGATCGTCGCGCTCGCGCCGCTGCGCAGCAAGCGGCGCGCGGAGGATCTGATCGATCGCATTCAGCCGAGCGGCCAGACCAACATCTATACCGCGCTCGCTGTCGCCTATCGCTGGCTGCAGAATGCGACGCCCAAGAGCCGCCACGTGATCCTGCTCTCCGACGGCGACACCGCGCCGGCGGATTTCGAGCGGCTGCTCAGGCGCATGATCGAGGCGCACATCACCGTGTCCACCGTGGCAATCGGCAGTGCGGCGGATCGCGAGTTGATGGACAAGATTGCTCACTGGGGCAAGGGACGCGCGTACTTCACTGAGGATGTGAGCAAGGTCCCGCAAATCTTCGTGGATGATACGCAGAACATGGCGCGCGCCACACTGATCGAGGAGCCATTTCGTCCGGTGGTGAAGCACAAGATCGAGGCGCTGCGCGGCGTGGATTTCACCCAGGCGCCGCTGCTCGGAGGCTTTGCGAGCACCAAGCTGCGCGAAGGCGCGGAAGTGTTTCTGGAATCTGCGTCCGGTGCGCCAATCCTCTCGCGCTGGCAGTATGGGCTGGGGCGCAGCGCTGCGTTCGCCTCCGACGTGAAGAACCGCTGGGCCGCGCAGTGGCTGCAATGGGATGGATACGGCAGATTCTGGGCGCAGCTGACGCGCGACATCATGCGTCGCGACACCGGCGAGGAGCTGCGCTTCAAGGTTAAGCGCACCGGCGGCAGCGCGCACGTGACGCTCCAGGCACAGTCGCGTGATGGTGGCTGGCAGAACGAATTGTCGCCCGCGGTGCGCGTCACCCAGCCGGGAGGACGCAGCGACGTGGTGCGGCTGCGCCAGAGCGCGCCCGGCTTCTACGAGGCGAAGCTCGCGCTCTCCATGCCCGGCTCGGAGCCGGTCGCCTTTCAGCTCGAGGCCGGCGGGGGTATCGGACGCGAAGCGGCCCGCCGTGCGGGTCTGCAGCGGTTGTACTACCCGTATCCGGATGAATACCGCAGTCTGCCGCCCGATATATCCCTGCTGCAGGCTTTGGCGCAGCAGACCGGCGGCAGACTCGCCCCGACCCCCGAGGAGGTGTTTGCGCCCGGAAACGATCGCGGCCATGCGCAGCGTGTCCTGTGGCCATGGTTTGCGGCCGTGGCCCTGTTGCTGTATCTGGTCGACGTCGCCTTGCGACGCGGTTCGATCGCAGTCGTACAGCGCATGTTGCAACGGTCCAGGTGAGCCCCCTGCCAGCCCCGCCGTTTTTCCTCCCGCTCTCGCACAGAACTTGACGCACACGACGGTTCGGGCGAAGCTTCACACGAAATTTCTATTCGTCGTAAGTTCCTGGAGGCGCTTTGAGCTCACTGCCGGTGATCGTGATCGGGTTTCTGCTCGGCATGTTGCACGCAACCGATGCCGACCACGTGATTGCCGTGAGCACGATCGTTTCTCGGCAGGGCAACGTGCGCAGCGCAGCTTCCATCGGCATCCTGTGGGGCATTGGCCATACGCTGACCGTATTCGTGGTCGGAGGGGCGATCATCCTGTTCAGCCTGGCGATTCCGCCGCGCCTGGGGCTGGCGATGGAGTTCGGGGTCGCCCTCATGCTGATCCTGCTGGGCCTGTTCACCTTGCGCGGCGTGAGCCTGTGGGTGCGGCAGAACCTCTTCCCGGAGCCCGACGGCAGTTTCCCTGGCCACTCTCACGCGGCGCTTGCCGCGGCCGCGCATCTGCATACTCACGCCCACGGCGACTACGTGCACCTCCACGTGCACGGCCATGGTACAGAGGATCATGGCCATGCCGCGGGAGCGACTCCCCAGGCGTGGCTCGATCGGAAGCTGTCGGGGTTGAGTGCCTATCAGCGGATGCGGCCGCTCATGATCGGCGTGGTACATGGAATGGCCGGGTCTGCTGCGGTCGCGCTGTTGATTCTGGCGCAGATTCGCGCGCCGCTGTGGGGCGTCCTGTATCTGCTCCTGTTCGGCCTGGGCACCATCGCCGGCATGATGCTGATCACTTCGGTCATAGCCCTCCCGTTCGCCTACAGCGTGCGGCGCTTTCCCCACCTCAACATCTGGATGCGTCTGTCCGCCGGGGTGCTGAGCCTGGGATTCGGCCTTTATCTGGCCTATCACATCGGGTTCGTCAATGGGCTGTTTACGCCCAATCCACAGTGGACACCCGGCTGACGTCCGGCAAGCCGCGACGCCGGTAGGAACTATCCAGCGCTTTTCACATCGCCGCTCGAACAGCGGTATATTCGGCAGCATGATTGAGATTGACGATACGAACGGGAAAGCTTAGATTCTCAAGGATGTCATCAACTGTGAACGCAACGCCAGCCGTGGCTCGCATCAAGCTCAAGCAACTTGCCATTGGCGCACTGCTCGTTGGCCTGGGCGCGGTGGCGGCCATCGCCATGGTGCGCGAGACGCGGCAGGCCACATCTGCGCTGGCCGAGCCAGCCGGCGGCGCCTTTACTGGCCACCAGCAGCGTCCGGCATTTTCGGCCGAAGAAGAAAACTACGCGGCGGCGCTGTGGCCGGTACACGAGCAGGTCAAGAACAACGCCGTCAGGATGACTTTCGCCGGGCTCTCGTACAAGATGGGCGAGATCGATCGCGCGTCGGTGAAGGATCGTGTCAACCCGCTGGTGAAGGCCTTCCGCGAAGCCTATGCGGCCGCAGCGAAGCTGAAGGCGCCAGCGTCCCTGGAGCAGCAGCATCAGACGTATCTCAACGCGCTCAAGCAATACCAGAGCGCGTCGGAAGAGATGGTCAAGGTCGCCGGCGACGGCCGCGACGAGCATCTGGTGAAGGCGCAGAAACTGAGCTTCGCCGCGGCCGAGGATCTGTTGAGAGTGGGCGACGTGCTCTGGCCCGCTGAGTTCAAGCCGAACTGAGCGACCGTTTGATCAATGGCAGACCCGGCGGCAAATCGATCGGAGCCGAGGAAGTAGTGGAAGTCTGATGGCTCGCAAATGGAACGGCGAGCCAGCAGGTAGCTAGTCCAAGCGTTGTACGTTTCATAATAACCGATGGGGGGTAGCGATGAAGAAGCTGGTAGGAGCGTTAGCTACAGCCGCGGTGGCAGGGCTCGGCCTGTTGAGCTCAGCTGGCGCGTATGCACAGAACTGCTCGGTGTGGCTGGTGGAAAGCAGCCGGTTCATGGGCGTGCCGTTCGGGGCCTTCATGCCCGACCGCGCGTTCGTGCCCGGCAGCACGAGCCCGAACAACAACATCAACACGGTCGATCTGCCGGTCAACGTAGGCGTGATCAAGTGCGGCAACGAATTGATCCTCTACGATTCCGGCTGGAAGGCGCAGGACTATCACAAGATGACCGGCACCCAGCACTGGGCAGCGCTGCCCGAGCAGCTGAAGATGCTGAATTTCAACGCCAACGATGTGACCAAGATCGTCATCGGTCACGGTCACTGGGATCACGCTGGTCAGTTGATGGATTTCCCGAATGCTGTGCTGTATATACAGCGTGAAGAGCTGAAGGGCATCGAGTGGGCGCTCAACTATCCCAATCCCCACATCAGCGCAGTCAACACCAGCCCGGGCGGTTGCATGCGCACGCCAGCCTGCGGCTATCCGCCGAAGACCCTCGATGAGATCTACGGGAAAGTGCTGGCCGGCAAGGCTGTGATCGTCGATGGTGAAGCTGAAATCGCCCCCGGCGTGAGAATCCATCCGGCATTCCGTGCGCATACTGCGGGCTCGCAGCTGTTGGAAGTACCCACCAGCATCGGCAAGCTGGTGTTCGGTTCGGACGCGTACTCGTCCTGGGAAGGCATTCGCGATTGGATGATCGCCAACCCGCAGCAGACCGACACCGTGCAGCAGTTCCTGGCCTACGAGAAGTGCTACAAGATCACCGGCGGCTATCAGAACTGCGTGTCCGCGCATGAGCCGCTGTCCTATACGGACAAGTATCCTCTGACCAAGAACTCCTGGATCGGGATCAACGGTTCGCGCATGGCGGAAATCGCGCTGTCCAGTGGCGAAGCGTCGCGCAAGCCGAAGTAAATCGCATTGAGGGCGTAGCTG
>JBGQKF010000078.1:0-12259 GCA_041499435.1 Gammaproteobacteria bacterium | reverse complement strand
CAGGCTCAAGCCGAGATTACGGCGCTCCGCGGTGAGGCGTGCGCCGGCGCTCTGGCGCGGCGGGTCCGCGGGCGGAGCTTCAGAGGAAGTCGAGTCCTGGCCGCCCTCGTTCATTCAAAGCGTCCATCCAGGTAGGCTTTGGTCTCGCGCGACGATGGGAACCGACGTCGCAGCTGCATGCCGTAGTTGGCCAGTGCGGTGCGATCGCCGAGTCGATGCTCGATCCGTGCGCCCAGCCAGAGACCTTCTGGCCCGGGATTTTCCACGAGCGCTGCATAACGTCCCAGGTATTCCTTGGCCGCGGGCCAATCGTCGCGCGCATAGGCGACTTCCGCCAATCCGAACCAGGCCTGCGCCTGGTTCGGATTGAGCTTCACCGCACGCTGGAAGTAGCCCTCGGCAGCTTTGTTATCCCCCAACTTACGCGCGCACACACCGGCGTTTTTGTACGCGACATCAGGCGTCTGGTACAAAGGATTCTTGAGTGCGTCGAGCAACTGGCGCAGCCCTTCTTTCTCCCTGCCGCGCTGACACAGGAACAAGCCGTAGTTGTTCCTGGTCTCGGAGCTGTTCGGATTCATCTTGAGCGACTGACGGAAATTGGCCTCGGCCAGAGCATCCTCTTTGAGCTCCATGTAGACCAGGGCGAGCGCATCGTAGGCCGGCGCGTACGAGCGGTCCGCGTTGACAGCGGTGTGCAGTTCCTCGAGCGCGACTCCGAGCTGTCCGTTCTGATAGTAGCTGACACCGAGCTCGGTGTGGATCTTGGCGCGCTCGGAGGCAACCGATTCCGTGGTGCTCGCCGTGCGCGCTGGTACATTTTGTTGCTTTGGCTGATCCGATGCGGCGCATCCGGCCAGCACCGCAGTCATAACGAGCAGGACTAGGCGTATCACAGGGAAGCTTCCATCGAACGCCTGTGCCCGCGGCGGGTGCGGTCCTGCACCTCGCCGGCGAGCTGACCGCAGGCACCGTCGATCTCGTCTCCGCGCGTGCGGCGCACGGTCGCAATCAGCCCCCCCTGCTGCAGGATCTCCTGAAAAGCGCGCACCTGCTCGGGCCGCGAACGTTGATAGCCGGAGTTGGGAAACGAATTGAAGGGGATGAGATTGAACTTGCACGGCACGTCGCGGGTAAGCTCGATCAGCTCGCGCGCCTGGTCGAGCCGGTCGTTCACCCCGTCGAGCATCACATATTCGAACGTGATGAAGTCTCGCGGCGAGCCTTCGCGCTGCCACTTGCCTTGAAGCGGCTCGGGCAGCACGTCATCCACGTGCGCATCGTCGGCCGGAGCGCTTTCGACATAGCGCCGGCACGCGGCCATCAACTGCGCCAGCGGATATTTGCGGTTGATCGGAACCAGCACATCGCGCAATGCATCGTCGGGGGCATGCAGCGATACCGCCAGCGCCACAGGGCACTGTGCGCGCAGGCGATCGATGTTGGGCACGATGCCCGAAGTGCTCACCGTTACGCGCCGCCGCGACAGACCATATGCATGATCGTCGAGCATCACGTAGAGCGCCGACACGACGTTGTCGAAGTTGGTGAGCGGCTCGCCCATGCCCATCATCACCACATTGGTGATCACTCGTTGCGCCTGCGAAGGGTGACCGCCCGCCAATACGCTCGAGGCCCACCACAGCTGGCCGAGAATCTCACCGGTGCTGAGGTTGCGGTTGAACCCCTGCCGGCCGGTCGAGCAGAACGAGCACTCCAGCGCGCAGCCTACCTGGCTGGATATGCACAAGGTGCCGCGATGGGTTTCGGGGATGAAGACGGTCTCGATCCCGTTGCCTGCGCCCACCGCGAACAACCATTTGCGCGTGCCGTCCGCAGCCAGCGAATCTTTCAGGACGGCCGGCGCCTGCACTTGCGCGTGCAGTGCCAGCTTCTCGCGCAGCGGCTTGGCCAGGTCGGTCATGCGCGCGAAATCGCTCTCGCCAACCTGGTGAATCCAGTGCAGCAGCTGCCGTGCGCGAAACGGCTTCTCGCCGAGCTCTTCGCACACGCGCAACAGGGCTCGTTGATCGCAATCGAGCAGATTGATGCGAGGCTGTGGGTCGGTCGACATTACATTTGCCATCAATACACTTGCCACCCATGCCGGCCTGGCGCGCGCGAAATGGCGCATCTTAAGGGCGGTGCGCTCATCGGCGCGAGTGCAGCTCCACAGCCGGGAAAAAGTACGCGATCTCGACGGCCGCGGTTTCCGGACTGTCGGAGCCATGTACGGCATTGGCGTCGATGCTCTGCGCGAAATCGGCGCGGATGGTCCCCGGCGCCGCCTTGCGCGGATCGGTTGCGCCCATCAGTTCACGATTCTTCTGAATCGCGCTTTCGCCTTCGAGCACCTGCACCAGTACCGGGCCCGAAATCATGAACTTCACCAGATCGGCAAAAAACGGCCGTTCCCGATGTACCGCGTAGAAGCCCTCGGCCTGCGCCTGCGACAAATGCATCATGCGCGCAGCGACGATTTTCAGGCCGGCGGCTTCGAAGCGTGCTGAGATTTGTCCGATCAGAGTCTTCGCCACCGCGTCCGGCTTTACGATGGACAAGGTTCGTTCAACTGCCACGTCATATCTCCACTGGTCGAATGTTGACCTGTTATTTCTAGGTATTCTTTTTTCAAGCAATTCATAAGGATATCACAGCAATCGGAGAAGGGGAAAGAAAACTTCCACACGCCTGCCGTATAAGTCAAGACCGCGTCAGAACCCGCAGCTCCGGGGATGCAACAAACCACCTTGACCCAAGCACCGCACCCGTCCCCCAGATGCAGACCGCGCTTGAGTTTTTCCACCGCATCCGCGATTCTACGCGGCGTCGAACAATGATACTGTTGCAAGCCCGCTACGCGCGCGAGGGGGGACATGGGGGAACCGGCGATCACGCAGGACGAGCAAAGGCTCAAGCAGCGGGCCATGCGCCGGCTGGCGATGGCGCTGACGCTCATTGCGGTTGCTATCGTTGCTCTTGCGTTGTTGGACCGCTACAACGCCTCTCTGAAAAAGACCGAACCAGTTCTTGCGCCACCGCCCGAGCCACCTGCCCCGCTCGCACAGCCTCCCGCAAAACAAAGCAGCCCGCCAGCGCCGTCGAGCGCGGAGCAGCCGGTGACGCCCCCGCGGCCGCCACCGCCCGTCGTCGAGAATCAGCAGCCGCCTGCTCCGCCGCCTGGGCATGCGGCACCCGATTCTTCAGCGAAAAAGCCAGCCGCACAGCCAGGCCCCGAAAATCCGGCTCCCCCACCAGAGAAGCCCGCGGCGCCCCTGCCTGAGCAGAAATCCGTGCCACCGGCTGCGGCATCCAAGCCCGTTGCTCAGGCGGCCGCCCCCGCGCCGAGCGAGCCGACCGCCGCCAGCAAAGGCTTTATCGTCCAAGTGGGCGTGTTCATGAGTGCGGCCAATGCACGCACGTTGCAGAACAAGCTCGCGGAGAAAGGCATCCCCACACATACCGAGACACGCGTGGTGGTCGGTCCTTTCAAGGACCGAGCGGAGGCCGAAGCGGTGACCCGCCAGCTCAAGGAGCTCGGTGTGAGCGGGGTGGTGGTAGCGCCTCCGAGCCCTCAGTAGCGCAGCGGCGCAATCCACTGCGGCAGCACGCCAGCCTCGCCCGACTGCGCCGCGTACCGGCAATCGAGACCGAGCTCGGGAACCCAGACCAGCTCGCCCGCGCAGAACAGTAACGGCAAGCGATCCCGGCGCCATTGCGGAATGCCCGCTTCCTGCAGAAGATTTTTCAGCGTGCGCGACGGGCGTCCGGGCGCAAGGCGGATGCGTTCGCCGCCGCTACGCGGACGAATCACCGTCGGCTCGCGCAGCCGCGCCAGAGACAGGCCGGCGCCAACTGCAGGTTCGAAATGCATCGCACCGAGCTCACCGGGTAGCTTCACATTTGTTTCCCCACGCCATGCGCACTCCCAACTAACCGGGGCATCGCCGATGACCTCGAGGTACAGGCGTCCACGATGCCGGCGCAGCATCGCCTCGCCGAGACGCACTTCCAGCTTTGCATCCCCGCGCGCGTGCAGCGCCTGCCGCAGCCCTTCTTCCAGACGATCGCGCGCCGGCAGGGCAAATCCCTGCCGCTCCACGAACCAGCGCAGCAGATTTCGCGCACGCGCGGGCGCTAGCCTGGCGAGCGCGCTCGTCTCGATGCCGTCTTGAATCAGCGCGCTGTGGGCATCAAGCTGTGCGAGCTCGTCGAGCAGCTGCGCCGCATCCGCCGCATTCTGCGCTGCGCGCTCCAGCGTGGCCGGTGCTGCAGGAAAGCGCTCGGTAATGACGGGCATGACACGCGCACGCAGAAAATTTCGGTCCATAGCCGGATCGGCATTGCTCTCATCTTCGACCCAGGCGAGCTTCGCCGCTCGCGCGTAAGAAGTGATCTGCGCACGTGTGAGCTCGAGCAGCGGCCGCACCACCTGCACTCGCCCCGCGCCATCCAGTGCCCGCACCCGCGGCATGGCGCTCAAGCCGCGCACGCCAGCGCCACGCAGCAGCTGCAGCAGCAATGTCTCCGCTTGATCATCCTGGTGATGCCCGAGCGCTATGAAATCGGCGGGCTGGGTGCGGTACGCCGCATAACGCGCCTCGCGCGCAGCGCCTTCCAATCCCATCTTGTGGCGCCGGTCGACATAGACCCGCACGACGTTGCAGTGGACGTGAAGCGACGAACAAAGGTCTACGCAGAATTTCGCCCAGGCATCGGCGTTGCGGCTCAAACCATGATGGACGTGAAGCGCACTCAACGCGAGATCGAGCGCTCGCGCGATGCCTGTCAGACAATGCAGCAGCACCACTGAGTCGACGCCGCCGCTCAAGCCTACGACGACATGCCTGCCGCGCGCTCCTGCCGCCTCGAGGATGTCGCGGGCGCTCACAACGACGCTATTGATCGAATGGTTGAGCACGGCCAGCCGGGCGGCACGCCGAGTCGGGCTACCGCGTTGCTACTTCCTTGAACTTGCCGTAGTCCATGAGCCGGTTGAAGCGCGCCTGGAGCAGATCGGCGAGCGGTTTCTCCTGCACCTGCTTCAGCGCATCCTGCAACGCTTTGCGCAAGGTCTGGATCATGGCGGGCGGATCGCGGTGAGCCCCGCCCAGTGGCTCGGTGATGATCTTGTCGATCAGCCCCAGCGTTTTCAGCCGACTCGCGGTAATGCCCAGGCTCTCGGCTGCATCGGGTGCGCGCTCGGCGCTCTTCCACAGGATCGAGGCGCAGCCTTCAGGCGAGATCACCGAGTAGGTGGAATACTGCAGCATCTGCACGAGGTCGCCGATCGCGATCGCGAGCGCGCCGCCCGAGCCGCCTTCGCCGATCACGGTCACCACGATCGGCACACGCAACTCGGCCATGACGTAAAGATTGCGGCCGATGGCCTCCGACTGACCGCGCTCTTCGGCCCCGACCCCCGGATAGGCGCCCGGAGTATCGACGAAAGTCAGCACGGGGATGGAAAATTTCTCCGCCAGGCGCATCAGACGCAGGGCCTTCCGATAGCCTTCCGGGCGCGGCATGCCGAAGTTGCGCAGCAGCTTCTCCTTGGTATCGCGGCCCTTCTGATGACCGATCACCATCACCGTCTGATTCGAGAAACGCGCCAGTCCGCCGACCATGGAGGCATCGTCCGCGAAGCTGCGATCGCCGTGCAGCTCCTGAAAATCGGCAAACAGGCTCTGGATGTAGTCCAGTGTATAGGGGCGCTGTGGATGACGCGCCACCTGTGAGATCTGCCAGGGCGAAAGCTTGCCGTAGATTTCTTTGGTGAGTGTGTTGCTTTTCTTCTGCAGGCGGCTGATCTCTTCGGAGATGTCGAGAGCGGAGTCGTCCTGCACGTAGCGCAGCTCCTCGATCTTGGCTTCCAGTTCCGCGATCGGCTGCTCGAATTCCAGAAAGGTCTGCTTCATGGCTTGCCGTAGTTACGCACCAGATAGTCGACGATGCCGGGCACATCGTCGGCTGCGATCGGCGCGCCCATGACTTTGATCATCTTGGTGACCGAGCCTTCCCACCCTTTGCGGTCGAGAAACGGCGAGTTCATCGGGATATAGTCCAGGCTATGGCAAGCAACGCAGTTGCGTTCTACCAGATCCCGGCCGGCGCCATCCTGCAACTTGATCGCCGACTCGTCCGCGAGCGCCGGCGCGGCAAGCAGTAAGCTCATCAGCAAAATTGGTTTCATCGTCAGGCCACCTGAACTCTGAGCCGCTGCACGACGTTGTTGTGATAGCCGGCGGGATTGAACACGAGATCGAACGTCTGGCTCGCCCCGACTGCATTCGTCGCTCGCGCCATGATCGTATAGTTGCCCGCCTGCGGTGTGGCGATCGGGTAGGTCCATTGCCGCCACGCGAACCTGCCCAGATCGGGCCCGAGCTCAGCGGGCCGCCAGCTCGCACCGCCATCGACCGATACATCGACCGCGCGCATACCGAAGCCGCCATCCCAGGCGATGCCGCGCACCACCGCAGCTTTGCCCGCAGGCAGCACCGAGCCATCATGCAAATTGGTGATGAGCGAGTTGACTACCATCTCCGTGATCGGCGTATTGGCTTCGGTCTCTTGACTGATGAAGCGGTCGACGATGGGAAACTTGCCTTTGGGAATGCGATAGGCCTTTTCCATCCAGAATCCGTTGTAAGGCTTGCTCACGGCCTGCAGCGAAATGACATGCTTCATCCAGTACGTCGCCGTCCATCCGGGCACCACCACGCGCACCGGATAGCCGTTCCAATGCGGTAGCGGCTCGCCATTCATCTCGTAGGCGAGCAGCGTATTCTCGTCGAGCGCCCTCCACACCGGCAGGCTCTTTACGAAGTCGGGTGTTTTATCGAGCACCGGACCATCGGCTCCGTCAAATACGACCTCGACCGCTTCCTTCTTGAGGCCTGCGCGTGCGAGCACATCCTTCAGCCTCGCGCCCTTCCACCTGGCATTGCCCATCGCTCCGTAGCCCCACTCCACACCGGGCACGTGCGGATTGGAAAGACCGCGGCGATTACCCGCGCACTGGCACACGGCGGCGATCTCGACCGGCTCGAACTCGTGCTTGAGCGCATCGAATGTGAGCTCGAAGGATTTATCCGCGGCCTCGCCGCCGATGCTGAGCTTCCAAGTTGCCGCATCGATCTGCGGAATGCTCGCCAGGTGATAGCGCACGAAGAACGCCTCGTTCGGCGTGAACGCCTCGTTGAAATACGAGACCGGCGTCTCGAAGTTGGGCGGGCGGTACGTTTTCTTGATCAGCGCCACTTTGCCGGGCAGCGTGTCGAACAACGCCGATTCGAGCGCACCTTGCGGCAATGTAGCCGGTCCGATGCGCGGATCCGCCGCCACCGCGGAGAGCCAGGGTGCAACCCCCGCCAGCGCCAAGCCGGTGGTCGAAAGCTTCATGAAATCCCGGCGGTTGCATCCCACTTGATGTGCCTCCTTCAGTTGGTCGTGCGACCCGCACCCTAAACCAATTGTGCGCCCGGTTCAACGTGCCCGGTTTGTGGCGGGTCAGAACAATGCGCCGCCCTTGCCGCGCGGATCGCTGTACGCGCTCGCCTGGTGGCTCTCTCGGTCCACGTAGACGGCCTGCATGTTGCCCCAGCGGCGACGGCCTTCCTGCACCGTATGCCCCATCGCCTGCAGCGCATCCACCCACGCTTGCGGCAGCGCGCCTGGTTCATACTCGATGCGATCCGGCTGGAACTGATGATGATAGCGCGGCGCACTCACGATCCGCTCGATGTCGCGATCTGGGCGATCCACATAGTCCAGAATAGCGAGCAGCACCATGCTGATGATGCGCGATCCACCCGGTGTGCCGAGCACCAGGACGCCGCGCTCGTCCTCCACGAAGGTCGGTGTCATGCTGGACAGAGGGCGTTTGTAGGACTCCACCTTGTTGCCGGCACCACCGATGAGGCGGTAGGCGTTTTCGGTATCGGGTGCGATCGCGAAGTCATCCATCTCGTCGTTGAGCACTACACCGGTATCGCCAGCCATCGTCCCGGCACCGAACGGGAGGTTGATGGACAGTGTGGCTGCCACGCGATTGCCGGCGCCGTCCACCACTGAGAAATGCGTGGTGTTGTCGCCTTCGGGCATCGACGCCAGCGCTTCGCTGGTGGTAGCACGCTTGGGATCAATGCTCGCCGCGCGGCGATCAGCATAAGCCCGCGTACCGAGCCACGCCGGAATCGGCACGAAATCGGGATCACCGAGATAGCGCCCACGATCCTGAAACCCTCGGCGCAGCGCCTCCGTCACGAGATGAATGCGCTGCACAGGCTCGGCATCGCGCAACGGGAAACGTTCCAGAATCTGCAGCGCCTGCGCCAGCGTCAGACCGCCGGCAGAGGGCAAGGCAGCACACGTGATCTGCGCACCTCGATAGGTGAATCGTTGAGTGCCGCGCTCCACCGCGGTGTAGTGCTGCAAATCTTCGAGCTCCCACACGCCGCCACCGGCCTGCACCGCCGCCACCATGCTGTGGGCAATCTCACCGGCGTAGAAGCCGTCTCTGCCGCGCGCCGCCAACACCTCGAGCGTATGCGCGAGCTGCGGCTGTTTCACCACGAAGCCGGGCGCGGGCGTCTGACCGTGATCGAGAAAGATCGCTGCAAGCTGCGCATTGTCCTGGAGCAGCCCCTTGCGCAACCCGACCACGAATGCAAAGCGCTCGTCGGTGGCAAAGCCATCGCGCGCCAGCGCAATCGCCGGCGCAAGCGTCACGGACAAAGGCAGACTGCCGTAGCGTTCGGCCACTCTCACCAGGCCTGCCGGTATTCCTGGAATCGCCGCAGCTTTCATTCCCAGCAACGAGACTTTGTCGCGCGGCCTGCCATCCGCGTCCACGTAGAAGCCCGGATCAGCTTTACCGGGCGCAATCTCTCGCGCATCGATCATCACATCGGTGCTATCGGCATCGCGATGCAGGAGGAAGAACCCGCCGCCGCCCAGGCCTGATGCATAGGGCTCCACCACCGCCAGGGCGGCGGCAACTGCGACGGCTGCGTCGAATGCGTTGCCGCCTTTCGCGAGCACCTGCATGCCCGCTTGAGTGGCCAGCGGATGCGCCGAGGCGATCGCCTCGCGCGCAGCGTCCGCGCCCTGGACCCATACGACGAAGATGAGTGCAACGACCGCTCGCGTCAGACGCAGGGGTGCGAGGGCGCGTGCGCGCAGCGGTTGAGAGTTCACGGGGGGCATCTTTGCGGAGGAAGAGGGAAGTAATGTACCAAAAACCCGTGATTGGTGATTTGTGATTCGTGATTCGGAACGACAGCCATTCGTGCATCACGATTCACGAGTCACGATTCACCAGTCACGAATCACGGCCTCCGCACTCTGAACCAGGCCGCATACAGCGCGGGCAGGAACAACAGCGTGAGCACGGTGGCGACCAGCAGCCCGCCCATGATCGCGACCGCCATCGGGCCCCAGAAGGCGCTCCGGGTGAGCGGGATCATGGCGAGGATCGCAGCCGCGGCGGTGAGCACGATCGGCCGAAACCGGCGTACCGTAGACTCGATGATCGCGGTCCATAACGGATGGCCAGCCGCCACGTCCTGATCGATCTGATCGACCAGGATCACCGAGTTGCGCATGATCATGCCGAACAACGCGATGAAGCCCAGCATGGCGACGAAGCCGAAGGGCACGTTGAAGGTCAGCAGGAACAGCGTTACGCCGATCAGACCGAGCGGGGCGGTCAGCATCACCAGGATGGTCTTGGAAATACTTTGCAGATGGATCATCAGCAAGGTGATCACGGTCAGAAACGCAAGCGGCACTACAGCGTTCACCGAGTCCTGTCCGCGCGTGCTTTCTTCAGTCGCGCCGCCGATACCGATCGTGTACTCGGGCGGCAGGCTCGCGCGGATCGAGTCGAGCTTAGGGTCGATCTGCGCCGTCACTACCGGCGCCTGCATGTTTCCCACGATATCGCCCTGTACAGTAATGGTGGGCATGCGGTTGCGGCGCCAGATCACGCCTTCCTCGAACCCATAGCTGATGGTGGCGATCTGGGAGAGCGGAATCCAGCGGCCGCTCTGCGTGGGTACGTTGATGTCGCGTATGTCGTCCAGACTCAGGCGCTCTTTGGGCTCCGCCCGCGCCAGCGCCTGCACCAGCTTGTCGTGCTCGCGCAAATAGGTAATGGAATAGCCGGCCAGAATCGAATTGAGCACGTTGGACAGGCCTTCGGAGGTCACGCCGATCAAGCGCGCTTTGTTCTGATCGATGTCGAGCTTGACCACCTTGGACAGCTCGTTCCAATCGAGATGCACATGCGACATGTGCGGATTGCTGCGCACCACGTCGCGCACTCGATAAGCGATCTCGCGCAACTTCGCGTAATCCGGACCGCTCACCCGGAATTGCACCGGATAGGGCACCGGCGGCCCGTTCTGGAGCGGGTTCACTCTTCCGCGCACCAGCGTGAACCGGCTGTCGATGACGTCCGACAGACGTTGCGCCACCGCGTCGCGCACATCGTTGCCTTTGGTGGTGACCACGAACTCAACCAGATTCTCGTTGTTGAGCTGCTGATCGAGCGGCAGGTAGAAGCGCGGGCTGCCGCCACCGATGTACGACACATAACTCTCTACGTCGCGATCGGCGTCGAGCACCTGCTCGAAGCGACGCGCCTGCTCATCGGTGGCGGTGATCGACGAGCCGTTGGGCAGCCATAGATCGACCACCAGCTCCGGCCGGTTGGCCGACGGGAAGAATTGTTGCTGCACCAGTCCGAAGCCCAGTATAGACAACAAGAATGTCGCGACCGTGATCGCGATAACCGTCTTGCGGTAGGTCACGCACCACGTCACCAGCGCTCGGAACGTGCGATAGAACGGCCGGTTGTACACCTGACCATGATCATCGGCCGGCGAGCGCGGGCCGGGCGACATCACCAGCCGCGGGAATAGCCGCTGCAGCAGGGGCACCGACGGTGCACGCCGCGCGGAGTAATCCGGCAGCAGCTTGAAGCCGAGGTAAGGCGTGAACAAAACCGCAACCAGCCACGACACCAGCAGTGCGATGGTCACCACCGCGAAAATCGAGAACGTGTACTCCCCGGCCGCCGACTTCGCCAGCCCGACGGGCAGAAAACCCGCGGCAGTCACCAGTGTGCCGGTGAGCATCGAAGCGGCGGTCGAGGTATAGGCGTAGCTGCCGGCGCGCATGCGATCCCAACCCTGCTCCATCTTGATCGCCATCATCTCCACGGCGATGATAGCGTCATCGACCAGCAGTCCAAGTGCGATGATGAGCGCGCCAAGCGAGATGCGCTGCAGATCGATGCCGAAGACGTACATCAACAGGAAGGTGCACGCGAGCACCAGCGGAATGCACAGGGCCACCACCACGCCGGTGCGCAGGCCCAGACTGAGAAAGCTCACCGCCAGCACGATGATGACCGCCTCGCCCAGCGTGCGCATGAATTCGCGGATCGAGCGCGAGACGACCTTCGGTTGATCGGCGACCTGGAATACCTCCACCCCGACCGGAAGATTGGCCTTGATGCGAGCCATGCGCGCGTCGAGCGCCTTGCCCAGCGCGATGATGTCGCCCCCCTTGCTCATCGATATGGCGAGCCCGAGCGCTTCCTCGCCGGCGTAGCGGAACTTGAGCACCGGCGGATCGACGAAGCCACGATAGACATTGGCGATATCACCCAGGCGAAACAGCCGGCCGTTGGCCTGGATGCCGATCTCACGGATGCTTTCGACCGATTTGAAGTCGCTGCTGAGCCGCAGAAAAATACGATCAGCGCGAGTCTCGAAGTTCCCTGCGGGAACCATGTTGTTCAGGTTCTGCAGAATGGCGAAGATCTGCAGCGGGTCTATACCGAGCGTGGCAAGCTTCTTATGCGACATCTCGATGTAGATCTTCTCGTCCTGGTCGCCGAGGATCTCGGCTTTGCCAACGTCGGGCACGCGCAGCAGCTCGCGCCGGACATTTTCGACGTAGTCATGCAACTCGGCGAATGAGAAGCCGTCGGAAGTGAACGCGTAGATGATACCGAAGGTGTCGCCGAACTCGTCGTTGAAGAACGGTCCCTGGACGCCAGATGGCAGCGTATGGCGGATATCCTGAATCTTCTTGCGGACCTGGTACCAGGCATCGGGCACCGCCTTGGGCGGCGTGTAGTCTTTCAGTGTGACGAAGATCAGCGACTCGCCCGGCTTCGAATAGCTGCGTACGTAATCAAACCATGGCGTTTCCTGCAGCTTCTTCTCCAGCCGCTCGGTCACCT
>JBGQKF010000077.1:0-12290 GCA_041499435.1 Gammaproteobacteria bacterium | reverse complement strand
GTCGCCGTAACGCTTGGTCAGCGCTTGCGCATGGACGGCAGATTGCAAAACAGCTGGGCATGCATCGTTCATCGCCCCATTCTACTTTAGGAATCGACCGATGCCGCAGCCGGCGTGGGCGCTCCCTGCTTCTCACTCAGCTTGCGCGAATTCTTGTCGTCGCGGAACACGATCGGATGCACCGTCATCGGCTTGCCCGGATCGGGGTTCTGCGCTTTTGCCACCACGTCGGTGATCAGATGGTGCAGCGGCGACAGATCGCATACCGGATCGGTATTGGTCGCGTCGCCGGTCAGCATGAACGCCTGGCACCGGCAGCCGCCATAGTCCTTGACCTTCTCGGGGCAGCTGCGGCAGGGCTCCTTCATCCAACTGTCACCCCGGTACGCGTTGAATCCCGGTGAGTCGTGCCAGATCCAGCGTACGTCGTGATCCTTGACGTTGGGGAAGGTGAGCCCGGGCAGCATGCGTGCTTCATGGCACGGCAGTGCCATGCCGTCGGCCGCGATGTTGAGAAACACCGAGCCCCAGCCGTTCATGCACGCCTTGGGGCGCGTGGCATAGTAGTCGGGCACGACGAAATAGATCTTCATCTTGTTGCCGACATGGGCGCGGAACTGATTGGTAACCGCCTCGGCACGCTGCAGCTGCTCGCGGCTGGGCAGCAGGTGATCGCGATTGACCATCGCCCACGAGTAAAACTGCGTGTTGGCGAGCTCGACCTGCTCTGCACCCATTGCCTCGGCCATCTCCAGGATCTTCTGCACATGGTCGATGTTGAGCCGATGCAGCACCACATTGAGCACCATTGGATAGTCGTACTGCTTGATCAGCTTCGCGACCTTGGACTTCAATTCGAAGGTGCGCGTGCTTGAAAGAAAGTCGTTGAGCTCACGCGTCGAGTCCTGGAAAGAAAGCTGGATCGCATCCAGCCCGCTGGCGCGGAATGCAGCGATGCGCTGCTCGGTGAGGCCGACGCCGGAAGTGAGCAGGGTGATGAAGTACCCCATCTTGTGTGCTTCGGCGACGATGGTCTCGGCATCATCGCGCATCAAGGGCTCGCCCCCGGAGATGCCGAGCTGAATTGCGCCCAGCTCGCGCGCCTGGCGCAGCGCCCGCACCCATTCATCCGTGGTGAGCTCGGCTCCCGAATGTGCGTAGTCCACCGGGTTGTAGCAGAACAGACAATGCAGCGGACAGCGGAAGGTGATCTCCGCATTCACCCACAGCGGCGGCTTCACGTTACTTGGTGCGGATCCAGCCTTTTCCATAAGCCACCTCCAGAAAATCGATCACGTCCTGGCGCAAGTCGACGCCGGGGAAAGTCTGCTGCAGATCTTGCACGATGCCCTCGACGCTGGTTTTGCCGTCCACGCGCTTCAGGATCTCACCGGCGCCGCCCTCCAGTCGGATCAAGCCTTCCGGGTAGAGCAGCACATAGGCCTTCTGCGCCTCCTCGTACTGAAAGCGATACTGCCGCTGCAGCTCGATGACGCTGTCCAAAGCAATGTTCGGCGCGCTCATTCGGGCATGGGGGTTCCGGCACCGGTGCGCTCGGGACCCATTCCGTAGGCGATCTGCATGGCGTCGAGCATCGACCACAGTATGTCGAGTTTGAACTGCAGAATCTCAAGAGCACGCTCCTGCTGCGCACGCGTCGTAAAGTATTCCAGCGTGACACGCAGCCCGTGCTCGACGTCGCGCCGCGCTTCGGACAGGCGCTTGCGAAAGTACGCATAGCCGGCCTGATCGATCCAGGGATAATGTTGCGGCCAGTTGGACAAGCGCTCTTTGTGGATCTCCGGCGCGAACAGTTCGGTCAGGCTCGAGCACACGGCTTCCTGCCATGGCGCACGTCGTGCAAAGTTGATATAGGCGTCGACCGCGAAGCGCACACCGGGCAACACATGGCGCAGCGAAGTCACTTCTTCGCGCGCCACGCCCACGGCCTGGCCCAGCGCGAGCCAGGCCTCGATCCCACCCTCGTCGCCTTGTGTGCCGTCGTGATCGATGACGCGCTGAATCCATTGCCGGCGATGGTCCCGGTCCGGCATATTGGAGAGGATCGCCGCATCTTTGATCGGGATGGCGATCTGATAGTAGAAGCGGTTGCAGACCCAGCCCTGGATCTGCTCCCTGGTGAGCTTGCCGCTGTTCATCGCCACCTGATACGGGTGGTAGATGTGATACTTGCGTCCCTTGGCGCGCAGATTCTGCTCGAACTGCTCGCGCGTCCACGGCGTCGACTGATCCACTTTCTCCGGTGCGCCCATTCTCAATCCCCTATAAGTTGATTTCCATTCCATCGTATGCCACTTCGATCCCGGCGCGCGTCAATTGCGTGCGCTCGACCGAATCTTCATCGAGGATGGGATTGGTGTTGTTGATGTGGATCAGAATTTTGCGCTGGGCTTTGAGGGGCTGGAGCACCTCCATCATGCCGCCCGCACCCGACTGCGGAAGATGGCCGATATCGCGCGCTCTTTTCTTGGATATGCCGAGCTCGATCATTTCATCGTCGGTCCAGAAGGTGCCGTCGACCAGCACCGCATCGGCCGCGTCCAGGAAGGGCGTCAGATGCGGCTCGATCTCGCCCAGCCCCGGCGCATAGAACAACTGCTTGCCGCTCCCCTGATCGGTAATGCGCATGCCGATATTGTCGCCCTCGTGCGGATTGTCGCGATGCGGAGAATAGGGCGGCGCTTTGCTTTTCAGAGGGACCGCGGTGAAGCTGAGGCCATCGATGCCGTCGATGGTGAAACTGCTTCCGGGGCTGGTCGGCAGCCGATGCCAGTTGACCGTGCAGTAGTGGCTGAGCACGTTGAACAATGGGTTGCCGGTGGTGAGATCCTCCCGAACCATGTCCGTGCACCAGATCTGGAGCGGCTGACCTTCGCGCAACATCAGGAGGCCGGTGGTATGGTCGATCTGCCCGTCCATGAGGGTGATTGCTTTGATACCGGTGTCGCGGATTGCGCGCGCCGGCTGCAGCGCCGGAAAGGACTTGAGCTGCGTCAAAACGTCCGGGGAGGCATTGAACAAAACCCAGTCAGTACCGTTCACGCCCACGCAGATGGAAGATTGCGTACGCGCCTGAGAGCGGATCGTCCCTTTGCGCACGCCATCACAATTGCGGCAATTACAGTTCCACTGCGGAAAACCGCCGCCTGCCCCCGCTCCCAGAACGCGAACTCGCATCGTAAGCCTTAAAAAGGTGCATCGGGCCAAAACAACGAAAGCCCCGAGGTGGGGCTTTCGTCTAGCCCGCAAAAGAAACTTAGCGGTTGGCGATGTACATCGTCACTTCGAAGCCGAAGCGCATTTCGGTGAATTCAGGTTTGGTCCACATAGTCTTCTCCAGAAATGATAAAGTTTGATTGATTTGCGGCCGGGAACAACCGCTTGTTGAACCCTACCTACCTCAATGCACCGGGCGGAAAACAGCCCCAAGCGCACCTTGACCGGTAAAGTCGGCACCATTCTCGGTCAACGCCGAGTCCGACTCCCACAAAAAAATCAGCAAATGCGGCTCATGATTTTCATGAGTTTGGCGAAAGAAATTCGCCAAATCGCCGTTGTCTTACCGTAGCAACCATGTCCACCATCAGTGCAGACGGGGTCGTGTTCTTCGATCCGCTACCGGAGCCGTGGCATCGCAACAGAGCCGCGGGGTGGGCGCTCGCCATTTCGATCTTCGTGCATGCCCTGGCTGTCGCGTTTCTGCCGGGTCTGCGTGCGCCGCAGCCGCAACCCAAGGTGCTGACCGTCGAGTTGGCGCCTAAGCCCGCACAGCAGCATGCCAGCGCGCCGCAGCAGGCCAGCGCACCGCAACCTGCCGAAAAACCGGCAGTCGCCGCAAAGGCAGCGCCGCCTCCCAAAGCGGCACCCAAGCCAGCGCCGAAGCAACCGGTCGCGAAGCCCAGCGTGCAGAAGCCCTTCCAGCGACAGGATCTACAACCCGCTCCTTTGGCCGCCGAGGTGCCGCGCCCCTCGCAAGTCGAGCCACGCCCCAGGCTGGCCCCTGCACCCAGCGCCGAGCCTAATCTCGCGCCCAACCCCGAGTCTGCGCCTCCAACGATCGCGCGCGCCGACCCGCGCCCCGCGCCGCAGTCGCAAGCTGCACCGCAGCCCAGAGCCGAGCCGGTGCCCGATCTGCGATCGGCGCAGCGCCCGGAGCCGAGCGTTCAGCAGCACCAGGAGATACGTCCGGAACCCAAGGTTCCGGTGCAGGCTGACCCGCGCCCGTTGGCACCCGAGCCACGCATAATTGCACGAGCCGAGCCGCGTGTAGCATCGGTGCCAACGCCACGCAACGAAACCGTGCCGCCTCCGCAGCTGCAGCGACCGCAGTCAGCCGAGCCGCCGCCGCAGTCGCGTCCTGAGCCGGCTGCGGTTCCCAGGGTCGAGCCGCCGCGCGTCGCGCGTACGGACACGCGCAGTGACGTGAGACCCCAGGCACGTGCAGAGCCGAGCGTTGTTGCGCGAGCCCCGAGCGTTCCTGAGATTGCACAACCCGACGCGCCGCTTGTTGCGCCGCGCGCTGAGACGCTCACCGAGCCGCGACCGGAGCAGAAGCGCCCGGAGGCGAAGCCGCAGGCTAAGCCGGAGCCGGCCCCAGTCGCGCGTGCGCAGCCGCGGCCCGAACAGCCGCGCAGCGAACTGCATCCGCTGCCGCCGGAGACGCTCACCGAGCCGCGACCGGAGCAGAAGCGCTTGGAGGCGAAGCCGCAGGCTAAGCCGGAGTTGGCCCCGGTCGCGCGTGCGCAGCCGCGGCCCGAACCGCCGCGCAGCGAGCTGCATCCACTGCCGCCGTCGGCCGAGCCGCCGCAACAGCCACAATCGCAGGCGCGAGCGGAGCCTAGACCACTACCGCCTACAGCTGCGCGGGCTCCCGAGGCACGGCCGCAGCCCAATATGGAGCCGGCTGCCGAGCCTGCCGCGGCACCGACCGTCCCCTCCGCGCCCGGGGCACCGGCGACGCCTGGTCCTTTGCGTCCAGAGGCAGGGCCTTCGGTCAACCAACCCGTCGCCATAGCGCCGTTGCCTGAAGCACCCAAGCGCAAGAAGACCGATGACAACGACGCGTTGAAGCGTTTTGCGCTAGAGATCGCTCGTCAGCTTGGCAAGGACATGCGCCATGAGGAATACCCCGCTCGTGCGCGCGCAGAAGGGGCGGGCGGGACGGCGCAGATGCTGTTGCGCATTGGCGCCGATGGAAAATTGGTCGATGTCTCGGTGGCAAACACCAGCGGGCACGATGAGCTCGATCAGTATGCGGTAGAGAAACTTACCCAGCTAAAGATGCCGCGCGTGCCTGCGGAATTTCGCGGGCGCGCTCTTACCATACAGATTCCCGTCACGTTCGCTGTACAGAAGACCAAGAGATAGCGACCTCGTTGCGCAGGACGATCGACCATGTCAGACGCATTGTTCCCCGTTCTCGAACCCTACATGGCTGACTGGCTTGACGTGGGCGACGGACATCGCATCCGCTTCGAGGACTGCGGACAACGTGACGGCGTGCCAGCGTTGTTCCTGCATGGCGGCCCGGGCAGCAGCATCGCTCCGCATCACCGTCGCTTCTTCGATCCCGCGTCCTATCGTATCGTGCTGAGCGATCAGCGCGGTTGCGGGCAGTCGACCCCGCTGGGCGCGATCGCCGGCAACACACTGGAGCACCTGGTGTGCGACATCGAGCGGTTGCGCGAGCACCTGCGCATCGAGCGCTGGATGCTGTTCGGCGGCAGCTGGGGCAGCACGCTGGCGCTGGCTTATGCTCAGGCGCATCCGCAGCGGGTGAGCGGTCTCGTACTGCGCGGGCTGTTTCTCGGCAGCGATGAAGAGGTGCAATGGTTTCTCACCGGGCTCGCGTGCTTTCTGCCCGAAGCGTGGAGCCGGTTCGCTGCTGAGGCGGCGGACAAATCGGCGACCGGGCTGCTGCGGGACTACGAGCGGCGCGTGCAGGCCGGTGACGAAGCGGCGGCTGCCCGCTGGACCGCTTGGGAGAGCGCGGTCATGGCCGTCGGCGAAGGGCCCTCCGCGGCCGCCTCGTCTGCGTCCGCGCCAGCGTTGGCGCGCGTGCGCGTACAGTTACATTACCTGGTGCACAGCTGCTTTCTCGCCTCCGACCAGCTGCTGAAGGGGCTGGCGGTGATGCAGCACCTGCCGGCGATCCTGGTTCAGGGTCGTCGTGATTTGGTCTGCCCGCCGCTCACCGCGTACACTGTAGCGCAGCACTGGAGCGCAGCGGAACTGCGGATCGTCGAAGACGGCGGTCACTCGGCGATGCACCCGAGTATGGCGCGCGCTCTGGTCCAGGCGACACAGGATATCAAGCGGCGGTTGCTTTCGACATGAGCTTGCGCTTTCGCATCAACCTCATCATCACGTTGCTGATCGTGATGTTCTCGCTGGTCACAGCCAAGATCGTCCTCGACGACGCGCGCCGTCAGATCCGTGAGGAAATGGAGGCGGGCACCAAGGTCACATTGCAACTGCTGAGTACGGTGCTGTACAGCAGCCAGTTCGTGCCGCCCTCGGAGAATGAGCCAAATGGCGTTCTGCTGGGATTTCTCAGGCAGCTGGGACGTGTGCGGGCCAATGAGATCCGCATGTACGCACGGGACGGAACACTGCTCTATACGTCTCCGCCGCCGGTGTACAAGGCCGGACGTTCCGCGCCGCGCTGGTTCGCGCAACTGGTGGCGCCGCGCACGCAGCAGATCGATCTTGCCGTGAAGGGCGGCAGCATCGTGATCACGCCGGATCCTTCGCGCTCGATTCTCGACGCGTGGGACGACATGAGAAATCTGATCTGGCTCGCCCTGGGGTTCCTGGTGCTGGTCAACGGTGTGGTGTTCTGGCTGCTCGGACGCTCGCTGCGGCCGGTGGGCACGATCCTGCGCGGGCTGTCGCAGATGGAGCGCGGTCAGCTCGACGCGCGCCTGCCCGGGTTTTCGCTGCCAGAGTTCGACGCAATCGGGCACACGTTCAATCGCATGGCCGGCGCACTGGAAGAAAGCCACGCGGAAAATATGAGGCTCGCGCTGGTTGCCAAGCAATCGTCGGACGCCATCATGATCCACGACCTGGCCGGCAATATCTCGTTCTGGAATCCGGCTGCGGAGCGCCTGTTCGGATATCGGCCCCTAGAGATCGTCGGGCAATCGGCCACGCTGCTCACGGTGCCCGGCCAGGAAGACGAAGTGGCGGCGAACCTGGAGAAGATCCGCGACCGGCGGCTGGTGGAAAACCTGGATACGCAGCGCTTGACGCGCGATGGCCGCGTGATCGACGTTGCGCTGTCTGCCGCGCCGCTGATCGACCCGGCATCAGGCGAAGTCATGGGTGAGATCTGCGGCATGCGCGACATCACCGAGCATCGCAAGGCGCAACAGACGGCCCGCGAGCTGGAGCAAAATCGCCGGCTGACACAGCTCATTCAAACACGGCTGGAGGAAGAACGTCGCGCGATCGCGCGTGAGCTCCACGACGAGCTCGGTCAGTGCGTTACAGCGATCAAGACGATTGGAGCAGCGATCGCCAATCGCACCAAGGAGAGCGCCAGTGAGATCCACGCGAGCGCCCAGACCATCGTCAACGTTGCGAGTCACATCTACGACGTGGTGCATGGAATCATCCGTCAACTGCGTCCCAGCGCGCTCGATCACCTGGGTCTGCGCGAGGCGGTGGAAGATCTGGTGAACATCTGGCGCGGCCGTCATCCGGAAATCGCTTGCGATCTTTTGTTTCGTGGTGCAGTCGATGGCTTGGGCGAAGCGATCAACATCACGGTGTACCGCTTGATCCAGGAGTGTCTCACCAATGTGCTGCGCCACGCGCAGGCAACGCGCACCGAGATCGAAGTGCAACGCGGCGACGCTGTTCTGCGGGTTAGCGTCTCGGACAATGGCAAGGGGCTGGGTGAGCGCAACGAGGGCGACAGCGAGCGCTTCGGCTTGATGGGCATGCGGGAGCGCGTCCAGGCCTTGGGCGGCGAGTTTGAGTTGCAATCGCGCCCCGGTGCGGGGCTGGTCGTGGTCGCCACGATCCCGGTGCATGAGATCGAGCCGCACGAGGCCGGTCGCGACGATATCCCGGTTGCCGCTCGATGAGCCAGAACCGCATCCGCGTCATGCTGGTCGACGACCACGCTGTGGTCCGCATGGGCTTTCGTCTTCTGCTGCAGGGGGCGGCGGACATTGAAGTGGTGGGCGAGGCGGAAAGCGGGGAGGAAGCGGTGCGCAGCTTCGCCGAGCTCAAGCCAGATGTCATCGTGATGGATATTGCCATGCCTGGCATCGGTGGGCTCGAGGCCATCGATCGCATTCATGCGCGCGACCCGCAAGCCCGCATCCTGGTGTTGTCTGCGCACGAGGACGCCATGCATGCGCGCCGCGTCATGAAATCCGGGGCCGCCGGCTACCTAACCAAGCGCAGCGCCGCCGAGGAGTTGATCCAGGCGATTCACCAGGTCGCGCTGGGCAAGACCTACCTGGAACCGTCGATCGCGCAGCAGCTTGCGATGCAACAGCTGAATGGGCAGAACAGCCCGGTCGATATGTTGAGCGAGAAGGAATTCAAGGTCTTCCTGGCGTTGGCAAAGGGCCAGTCGGTGGCCGAGATCGCCGAAATCATGTCGCTCAGCCCACGCACCGTCGGGACGCATCTTTATAATATCAAACAGAAACTCGGTGCTTCGAACTCCGCTGAGCTGGCTATCATCGCGATCCGCGCCGGCCTTCTCGCGCCGTAGTCATGGTCCAATCTAATGAAAATCATGAGGTCGATTTCAGCGTTTTTCGCTGGCTCGGGAGCGCCGAGTCTAAGAGAATGGATTCCGCGTGAACATACCGCACCACCGAAACCACCTGAGGAGATTGACGATGTGGACCAAGCCTGAATTCACCGAAATGCGCTTTGGCTTCGAAGTAACGATGTACATCTACAATCGCTAATCGCGACCTGTAGAGCTTAGGATTCAAAGAAGGGGCCGCCGGACAGGCGGCCCCTTTTCTTTTTCTTATTCCTAGCGCACTTCGTTCTAATCGTTGTCCTGCACGGCATTGCCACCGGTGACTTTCGCACCGCCAAATGCGTACCGCACCCCGATCCAGATGCCCCGCGGCGCTCCAGGCGAGCGGAACTGCTCGGGTCCGGCAGCGGCCGCGTCGTAGGTGAAGCCAGGTCCTCGAAAGAAGTTACTGCCGAGCACTCCGAACGTCTCGTACTTCCGATCGAACAGGTTGGTGACGGTCCCGAACAGCTGCAGCTGGTCGGTGATGTTCCAGCGGCCGTCCAGATTGACTACGGTATACGCCGGTACCGGGCCGTTTGCATCCTGATTGTTCTCATCGCCGCGCGCGAACTGGCTGCTCGCATACACCACATTGACACCCAGGAAGATGCGGGGTGTGAACGCGTATTCGGCGCGAAGTTTGAAGTTGTGGCGCGGGATGCTCGGGATACGATCGCCCGATTGCACCTGGATGTCGCCGTTTGCGTTCGCGGAGGAGTTGTTAGGGCTGTTTTCGGTGAAGGACGATTGGTAGGTCGCATCGATGAAGCTGTAAGCCGCCTTCAACTGCAGCTTGTTCCAGCGTTGTTGCAGGCCGAGCTCGACGCCTTGGCGCCGCGTCTTGCCGACGTTCTGAAAAAAGCCGGTGGTCCCGCTCGCGCTGGCCGAGACGAACTGAATGTCATCGCGCAGATCGGTGCGAAACACGGAAGCGCTGTAATAGGTGTCCGCGGCCAGCAGGCCGCGTGTGCCGAGCTCCCAGGTTTTGGCAACCACGGGCTTCAACGTGGGGTCAGCGAGAAAAGCATTCGGCAGTTTGCACGGCGCACTGGGATCGGAGCAGGTGAGCTCCACCGGCGTGGGCGCGCGCATACCTTCGTTGTAAGTGACGTAGGTGTTGAGCGCCTTACTGGGGTTGTAGTTGAGGCCTACCGCTGGGTTGAAGCGTACATAGGTGTGGTCTCCATTGAGCGCCGGGTCGCTACCCGATCGATCTGTGATGTTCACGCGCGCCCGGTTGTAGCGGCCCGACAGCGTGAGAAATGTGATCTGATTGATGGAAAACGTATCGGTGAGGTAGAGCCCATAGTAGCGGTTGACCGTCTCGACGTTGGTTTCCGGCGTGAACGGATCTACGCCTATTGTGTTGCGATCGTTGGTGAAAGTAGCGTTTTGCGAGAGCTGGGTGAAGTTCGTGTCGCCGCGATCGAAGCTCGCGCCGACTGTGGCCTTGTTGTCGTACCCGGCGAGCGGCTTGAGTAGGGTGTATTGCAGTGTGCCGCCCTCCCCGTGCGTGTCGATCGTGCTCTGGTCCAGCGTTCCCTCACAAATGGTCCCGCAGGGGCCGCCCGTGAAATTGTCATTCACGTTGCTCGAGAGATTGGTACTGGTCAACCCGCGAAAGTAGACATTGCCCGCGAGAATCTGCTCGGGATTGAGCACCTTGGATAAGCGCAGGTTGACGAAGTTGAGCTTGTTATTAGTAATATCAGGGTAGGTGTAGGCCTGCTGACGCGCGAAGTCGAGCAGCGACAGCGGCGAGGCCTGCGTGCCCTGGAGATTGTTGTCGGCGTAGTTGTACGACAGGTCGGCGTCGAAGTCCGCTGTTTCATAGCCGATCTTGCCAAACCACTGATTGAGCCGGCTGTTCGAGTGATCGCGCCACCCATTTTCATCGAGGTAGTTGCCGGTGAGGTAGAAGTCGAACGGGCCTTTTTTGCTCCCGAGTTCTGCCCCGACGTTTTCGCGTCCCCAGGAGCCCCACTGCGTCCAAACTGAGCCGCCGGGATATTCCTTACCACTCTTGGTGTTGATCGAAAGGGCGCCGCCGAGCGTATTCAAACCGAATACCGGGTTGGAGCCCGGAATGAGATTGATGCTCGATATTGCCGACTGCGGAATGAGATCCCAGTTGATGGTGTCGCCGAATGCTTCATTGATCCGTACGCCATCCATGAACGCCGAGATGCCCTGCGGTACGCCGAGCAGCGGCGAGCCGGTGAAGCCGCGGAAGTTGAGATCCGGCATGAAGGGATTCACCTGACCGTCGCTGATGCTGACGCTGCCGAGATTGCGTTCCAGATACTGCGATAGATCGATCGTGTTCTGCTGCCGCATGGTCTGGCCGGTGATCGCCTGGACACTGGCTGGCACCTGGTCGATCGGCGTGCCGATGCCAGGCAGCGGGGTAGTGCCGACGACTTCGACGGTGGGGGCTTCGAGCTCCGCTGCGCGGTTAGTGTCGGCAGCGGCCGCCGGCCTGATGCTGCAGGCCACCAGTACAGCGGCGAGCGCTCGGGCTTTCACTGTTGTGGTCTCCTTCCCGCATTCTTAGAATCGTTATTCCAGCCTGTCGAGGTGCTGGTGGTTGCTATCAGCCAGAGCGGCTGTATTGCTGCAGTGTGATGTGCGTGGCCGTTCCCGATCGAGACATCAGGCGGCTGCGCGGCCGCTCAGCCCGATGTGACTGATCCCACGAAAAAAACCCCGGGCGTCAGCCGCCCGGGAAGAAGCCTTGAATGTCCAAGATGGGGAGTGTCGACCGCTCTGGTTCAAGCAACCACAGCGAGCTGTGCAAATGGGATGCCAGCAGGAGCAATTATTCGCCGCGCAGGTTGTACTTCTCCATCCGATAGCGCAGCGTCATTCGCGATACGCCCAGGCGGCGTGCCGACTCCGAAACGTTTCCGCCGGTCGCGAGCAGCGCCCTCTGTATCAGCGTGCGCTCGGCGTCCTCCAGGGTCATGCGGTCCAGAGCGTCCGCTGTGGGATCTTGGACCGCGGCGGTGGCGCTCAGACCCAGATCGGCGGCCGAGATTTCATTCCCGCGCGACAACATCACCGCACGCTCGACCAGGTGCTTGAGCTCGCGCACGTTGCCGGGCCAGGCGTAGCTCAGCATCGCATGCTCGGCATCTTCCGCGAATGCGGCGGCGGGCAGCCGATAGCGATGCGTTGTCAGCTCCGCGAAGCTGCTGGCCAGCAAGAGCACATCGTTGCCGCGCGCGCGCAACGGGGGCATGGTGACGGTCAGTACGTTCAACCGGTAGTACAAGTCCGCGCGAAACGCCCCCTGCGCGATCATCTCCTGCAGGTTGCGATTGGTGGCCGCCACGATGCAAGCGCGCACGGCATGCTCGCGCGATGAGCCCAGACGTCGCACCTTACGCCGTTCGATGACATTGAGCAGCTTCGCCTGCAGCTCCGCAGGCAGCTCGCCGATCTCATCGAGGAACACGGTACCGTCCTCGGCCGCTTCGATGAGCCCGGCGCG
>JBGQKF010000076.1:0-12316 GCA_041499435.1 Gammaproteobacteria bacterium | reverse complement strand
GAAGACGGTGGCGAGAAGGTCGAGCTCGAGGTCGGGATGCCCGGGTTCCACTACGGCGGGTCTCCTTGCGACAAAGCAGACAATGTAGCAAGCCCGCCGAAGTGGCGTCTACTCTAAATCCGGGGCTCTCGTCAGGATGGCAATGAACCGGCAGGCCCGCGGCCTGCCCGCTCCTGCTATGCCAAGGCGTTCGCCCCTGCCGTCTCGAACGGCAGACCACCTTGCTCCCATTCCTGCTTGCCGCCCTCATAGACCGCCACGTCCGTGTAGCCAAGCTGGATCAGACGCTGCGCGGCGATACGGCTGTTCTGGCAGCTGCGGCTCGCGCAATACACCACCACCGGAGTGCTGTGGTCGGGAATGACCGTGCCGGCGCGCTGGTCCACCTGGTTGTGTGGGAACAGAATCGCACCGGGTAGATGCTTCTGAGCGTAGTAGCGCTCGGGCAGGGCTTCCAGGAGCAGCGGCGCGCGGCCGGCTTGCACGCTGGCATACAGAGCTTGCGTGGATACCGATTTCACGATGACCTCCGGTCGAGATGGTTGAAGATGGTATAGTTGCAACAGCAATCAGTATCCTACTTTAATCTGATTGCAATTGCAACTATTATTTTTTGCGATCGAAAGGATGTGCCGTGGGCAAATTATTGGAAAGTGCGAAGGGCTCGGTCTGGGCTCTGTTTCTGACGGCGCACGCCACGCTAGTGGAGGAGATCGAAAGCCGCCTCGCGCGCCAGGACCTGCCGCCGCTTGGCTGGTACGACGTGCTGTGGGCTCTGGAGCGTGCGGATGAGCAGCGCCTGCGCATGAACGAGCTGGCCACGCAGGTGGTGCTCTCGCGCAGCAACCTCACGCGCCTGGTGGACCGGTTGGAGCAGGCCGGGCTGGTGGAGCGTCAGCGCTCGGAGGACGATCGCCGCGGTGCTTACGCGGTGCTGACTGCTTCGGGCAAGGCGATGCGCAAGCGCATGTGGCCCACGTATCAGAACGCGATACGGGAGCTTTTTGAAGAAGGTATCAGCGAAACCGAAGCGGCGACGATGGGCAAAGCACTGCGCCGCCTGCTGGAGCGCGCGCACTCAAACACCGCGCCCCCCGAGCAGCGCCAGTAGATCGGGCGTGCGCGGCCAGGCCACGAGCCAGCCGACGGCGATGCCGACCGCGTCGGCCAGCATGTCGTAGTAGTCGAAACGGATCAGCTGATCGGCAGCATAACGACTTTCTTGTAGGCCGGACGATCGCGCAGCGTACCGAACCAGCGCTGCACATTGGCGAGCACCGATCGTTCGATCGGCAAGGTCATCCAGCGCCAGATCGCGCAGCCCATCGGGATGTCGCCCATGGTGAATTCCTCTCCGGCGACGTGCACGCGATGCTTCAGATGCGCGTCCAGATAGCTCAGAATCTCCGCAGTCTTCTCCTGCGATTCGTCGATCGCTTTTTCGTCTCTCTGGTCCACGGGCGTGCGCACGAGATTCCAGAACAATGGCCGAAAGGTCGGCCAGAACGTGGCGAGCTGCCAGTCCATCCAGCGGTCCGCTTCGGCGCGCACCTTGAGGTCTTCGGGCCACAACCGCCCCGCGCTGTGCTTCGCGGTGAGATAACGCACGATCGCGTTCGACTCCCACAGCACGAACGGCCCATCCTCGATGGTAGGCACCAGCCCGTTCGGGTTGAGTGCACGATACTGTGGCGTATTGACGACTCCGAAGCTGCCGCCCGCGTCGATGCGCTGATACTGAAGACCGAGCTCCTCACAGCACCACAGCGCCTTTTGCACGTTCACCGAGTTGTTACGCCCCCAGATCTTCAGCATTCCATCCTCCTGTGGAATTAGCGCTATAACGGCGCACCGGCCCTGATGCTCGCGATCGTGGCGTCGATCAGACGACGCGCGATGCTGACTCTATTGGGCAGCACCGGCAGGTGATCGAGGTCGAACCAGTCTGCCGCCTCGATCTCCGCGGGATCGGGCGTGATGTCTCCGCCCGCGTGCTCGCAGTTGAACGCGATCATGAGCGAGTGTGGGAACGGCCACGGCTGGCTGGAAAAATATGCGAGATTGGTCACTTCGATACCGACCTCTTCACGCACTTCACGGTGCAGACATTGCTCCAGACTTTCGCCGGGTTCCACGAACCCCGCGAGGGCACTGTGCATACCGGGTGGGAAATGCGGCGAGCGTGCGAGCAGCAGCTCGTTGCCTCTGCGCACCAGCGCCATGACTGCGGGGGCGAGACGCGGATAGTTGGTCTGCCCGCAGCTCGGACATTGTCGCGCCCGCTCATTCGGCTTCGCAGCCGTAGGCGTCCCGCAGGCCCCGCAAAACTGGTGTGTGCGGTCCCAGTCCATGATTTGCACCGCGCGCCCGGCAAGGGCAAACCCAGCGTCGTCGATCAGTCCGAACAAGGCGCGTAAACCCGACCAGCTCACGCCCTCGGGTGCTAGAGCGTCGGGTGCGCACTCCGCAGAAAACACATGGCGGGCGCCGAGGGTCCCGAGATATTGCGTACGCAGCGGCTGCAGCCCCAACTCGCCGGGGTGAAGCAGCGTCGGCACGCTCGCGCGGCCTGCTTCACGACGCACGAGCAGTTGAGTGCCCTGGAAGATGTACCAGTACGCGGGCTCGCTCAACGATTCAGGCGGGGTCACCTGCGCGATGAAGATATCGGTCATGGCAGCGGAATGGCGCGCAGACGCGTTCGTCAAAGCGCAGCGTTTTGCGCCGTCATCGGCACCAGCCAGCGCTCAGGCCTGCTGCGTGCGTGCCTCATTTCTTCGGCATGTACAAATCCGTGATGCTGCCTTCGGCAATCTCGGCGGCGAAGAACACCGTTTCCGACAGCGTTGGATGGGCGTGGATGGTGAGCCCGATATCCTCGGCGTCGGCGCCCATCTCCAGGGCCATCACAGTCTCGGCAATGAGCTCGCCGGCGTTGGGGCCGACGATGCCTGCGCCGAGCAGCCGCCGGGTCGTCGTATCGAAGATCAGCTTGGTCTGACCCTCGTCGCGGGCAGTCGCGCGTGCGCGACCGCTGGCCGCCCACGGGAACACGGCTTTCTCGATCTGAATGCCCTGCGCTTTGGCCATGGTCTCGGTGAGACCCATCCAGGCCACCTCGGGATCGGTGTAGGCCACCGATGGAATGGTGCGTGCATCGAACGCTGCACGGTGGCCCGCGATCACCTCAGCGGCAAGCTTGCCTTCGTAGCTGGCCTTGTGCGCCAGCATGGGCTCGCCGACGATGTCGCCAATCGCATAGATATGCGGCACGTTGGTGCGCATCTGCCGATCGACCGGAATGTAGCCGCGCTCGTTGACCGTGACACCGGCTGCTTCGGCGCTGATGACCTTGCCGTTGGGCCGACGGCCAACCGACAGCAGCACGCGATCGTACACCTGTGGCTGCGGCGCGTTCTCGCCTTCGAACGTGACCTTCAGCCCGGTCTTGGTGGCCTCGATCGCGGTCACCTTGGTCTTGAGATAGATGCCCTCATAGCGCTTCTCGATGCGCTTGTGCAGCGGACGGATGATGTCGCGGTCGGCGCCTTGGATGAGTCCATCGAGCAGCTCGACAACGGTGATGCGCGAGCCCAGTGCATCGTAGACCGTTGCCATTTCCAGGCCGATGATGCCACCGCCGATCACCAGCAAACGCTTGGGGATGTCCTTCAGCTCCAGCGCGCTGGTGGAATCCAGCAGCCGCTCGTCGTCGTACGGAAAGCCCGGGATTCTCGCGGCTTGTGAGCCTGCAGCGATGATGCATGCGTCGAAGGATACGGTTTTCTTGCCCTCGGTGGTTTGCACTTCCGCCATGTGCGGTGAGCTGAAGCGTGCGACGCCGGTCATCACCTGCACTTTGCGCTGCTTGGCAAGCCCGCTCAGACCCTTGGTACCCCGCGCGACGACGTTCTGCTTCCACGTCCGCAGCGCATCGAGCTCGATGGTGGGCTTGTCGAACTTCAGCCCGAAGTGCGACATCTCCTCGGCCTCCGAGACTACGCGGGCAGCATGAAGCAGTGCTTTGGAAGGAATGCAGCCGACATTGAGACACACGCCGCCCAGATCGGTGTAGCGCTCGATCAGCACTACTTTCTTGCCGAGATCGGCGGCCCGAAATGCCGCCGTGTAGCCGCCGGGTCCGGAGCCCAGCACCATGACCTCCGCGTGCAAATCACCTTGCTGCACCGGACGAGGCGCCGCTGGTGCTGCCGACGTCGGCGTGGGTGCTGGTGCCGCGGGCCTCGGTGCTTCCGCCTGCACGGGCGCTGCGGCGGGTGCCTTCGCGCTCACACCGGCGGCTTCCAGCATCAAGATCGGCGTGCCTTGCGAGACTTTATCGCCAAGCTTGACCTTGATCTCTTTCACCACACCGGCTTCCGGAGAGGGCACCTCCATGGTGGCCTTGTCGGACTCCAGCGTGATGAGGGAATCTTCCTGGTTGACGCTGTCGCCGGGCTTGACCAGCACCTCGATGATCGGGACATCCTTGAAATCGCCGATATCGGGAACCTTCACCTCGATTACGCTGCTCATTGTTGTTCCGGGTTTGTAGGGAGCGTTGCGAACGTTTGAGAGCGAGCCCCTATGCGTGGAGGATCCCGTTGCTCATTCGCGAATCTGACCGTCGCCGAGCACGACGAACTTCTGCGACGTGAGACCCTCGAGGCCGACCGGCCCGCGTGCGTGCAGCTTGTCGGTAGAGATGCCGATCTCCGCGCCGAGCCCGTACTCGAAGCCGTCGGCGAAGCGCGTAGATGCATTCACCATCACCGAGCTCGAATCGACCTCGCGCAGAAAGCGCCGTGCCCGCGAGAAATCCTCGGTAACGATCGCATCGGTATGCTGCGAGCCGTAGATCGTGATGTGCTCGATAGCATGGTCCAACCCTTCCACGACGCGAATCGACAGGATCGCCGCCAGATACTCGGTGTACCAGTCTTCCTCGGTCGCGGGCTTCATGTCGGTAAAGATAGCGCGGGTACGCTCGTCGCCGCGCAGCTCGATGCCCTTGCGCACGTAGATCTCGCAGAGGCGAGGCAGCACGTGCGCCGCGATGTCCTTGTGCACCAGCAGCGTCTCCATGGTGTTGCAGGTGCCCAGGCGCTGCGTCTTGGCATTGTCCGCGATGCGGATCGCTTTCTCCAGATCGGCGCGATCGTCGATGTAGACGTGGCAGATGCCATCGAGATGCTTGAGCACCGGAATGCGGGCGTCCAGGGAAACGCGCTCGATCAGCCCTTTGCCACCGCGCGGGACGATGATGTCGACGTACTCCTTCATCGTGATCAGCTCGCCCACTGCGGCGCGATCGGTGACTTCGATCACCTGCACTGCGCTTTCGGGCAAGGCCGCGGCGCGCAGACCTTCATCTACGCATTGCGCGATCGCCTGATTGCAGTGGATCGCCTCCGAGCCGCCGCGCAGGATGGCCGCGTTACCGGACTTGAGGCACAAGCCCGCGGCGTCCGCGGTCACGTTGGGCCGCGCCTCGTAGATGATCGCCACCACGCCGAGCGGTACACGCATGCGTCCAACTTGAATGCCGGAAGGGCGATACTTGAGATCGGTGATCTCACCCACCGGATCGGGAAGCTGGGCGATCTGGCGCAGGCCTTCTGCCATGGTGGCGACACCGTGCGCGGTGAGCGCCAGCCGATCCACCATGGCGGGCGCGAGCCCATTGGCGCGCGCATCATCGAGGTCGCGTTGATTCGCCTCGAGTAGTCGCGCGCGGTCGCGCTCGATGGCGGCCGCGATGGCGTGCAAGGCGCGGTCTTTGGCTGCGGTATCGGCCCTCGCCATAGCGCGGGACGCGGCGCGCGCGGCCCGGCCTACGCCATGCATATAGGACTGGATGTCCATGCGACTCACCTGCTCACAGATAAGCAGCGATTTTACCGCGATTCGACCAGCGCACGGGCGCGCGCCAATATGAGACCGAGCTCGAGCAGCGCATCCCAGAGATCGCCCTTCACCAATCCCTTCACCATTTGATCCACGTCGGCTGCGTAGAGCAGTGCATCCTCGAGCTGCCGACGGGTGAATCTGCGCAGGGCCTTCGGCAGCAGCTCCGCGCGCGCGCCCCAGACCCGTGCTTCGCGCAGCAACTGCTGCAGGGGCCGGCGTTCTTCCTGGCCGTTGAGGACGTGCAGCAACGCACGCGCTTCCTCGGTCAACGCCCATAGCACCAGCGTCGGCGCTGCGCCTTCGCCCCGCAGGCTGTCGAGCGTGCGCGTAAGGCGCGCGATGTCGCCGGCCAGCACGCATTCACCGAGCTTGAAGACGTCGTAGCGGGCGACGTCGAGCACGGCTTCTTCGACCTGTGCGAGCCCGAGATCGCCGGGCGGAAACAGCAGGCCCAGCTTCTGCACCTCCTGATGGGCTGCCAGCAGATTGCCCTCCGTGCGCGTTGCGAGAAACTGCAGGGCGGCCTCGTCCGCCTTGTGCCCTTGCGCACTCAGGCGCGCACTGAGCCAGCGTGGCAGACGGGCCGCGGTGACGGGATTGGCGGCAACGGTGACCCCGGCCTGATCGAGCGCCTCGAACCACGCGCTGCCCTGCTGGGTGCGGTCGAGCTTTGGCAAAGTGATCAAGGTGAGCGTGTCCGCAGCCAGATTGCCGGCATAGGCCCGGAGCTGCTCGGCGCCTTCGGTACCCGGTTTGCCCGAGGGGATGCGAAGATCGATGATGCGCCGGGTCGCGAACAGCGACAGGCTGTTGCCGGTCATCGCGAGCTGCGACCAGTCGAACCCGGATTCCACGGTGAGCACGTGCCGTTCGCTGTAGCCGGCTGCGCGCGCATGAGTGCGGATGAGGTCGGCGGCCTCGAGCGCAAGCAGCGTCTCTTCACCGAATATCGTGTAGAGCCGCGTCAGCCCGCGACTGGCATGCGCTGCAAGCTGATCGGTGTCAATGCGCACGGTGGCCCGCGGAGGGAAGGCGTTTGCCGTACAAACGCCGCAGTCTGCGGGCGTGCCGGAGCTTGCTGCGGATGCGATCGCGTAGCATGGCTATGCGTTCATACGCTCGAGAAGCTGTTGCAGGCGCTCCGGCTCGTCGGTCTTCAGCATGCGGTTGGCAAGCGTATTCACCAGCGAGAGGTCGGACTTCAATACCTGCTGCTTGACGCTCAACAGCTGGGCCGGGTGCATGGAGAACTGACGCAGCCCGAAGCCAAGGAGTACCCGGGTCAGCCGGATCTCGCCCGCCATCTCGCCGCACACCGCGACCGGCACGCCCGCCTTGTTGGCGCCGCGGATGATATGAGCCACGAGCTGGAGCACTGCCGGATGCAATGGATCATAGAGGTGCGCCACCGCATCGTCGGTACGATCGATGGCGAGCGTGTATTGAATCAGGTCGTTGGTGCCGATCGAGATGAAGTCGAGGCGCCGCGTGAACGTGTTGAGTGCCAGCGCTGCCGCCGGGATCTCGATCATGCCGCCGACCTGGATCTCGCGATCGTAGGGAATATTCTGCGCGTCGAGACTCGCCTTGGCTTCTTGTATGAGCTGCAATGTCTGATTGAGCTCGTGAACCGTAGACAGCATAGGCACCAGGATGCGGATCTTGCCATAGTGCGATGCGCGCAGGATCGCACGCAGCTGCGCCCCGAACATCTGCGGTTCCGCGAGGCACAGGCGGATGGCGCGTAACCCGAGCGCCGGGTTGGGTGCCGAGCGTTCCTCTCCATTGAGATGCTTGTCCGCTCCCAGATCGAGCGTGCGCACGGTAACCGGCAACCCTTTCATCTCCACCGCCACCTTGCGGTAGGCCTCGAACTGCTCGTCCTCCGAAGGCAGCGCACCGCGGCTCAGGAACAGGAACTCGCTGCGAAACAGCCCGATGCCAGCGGCCGCGTTCTCCCTTGCCTCAGGTACGTCTTCGGGCAGCTCGATGTTCGCGTGCAGCTCGATGCGCGTGCCGTCCAGCGTCGCCGAGCGTGTCGTCTTCAGGCGTTTGAGCTTCTGCTTCTCGAGCTCCCACTGCTCCTGGCGCAGTCGGAACTCGGCGAGCACCGCCTTGTCCGGGTTGACGATCACCACACCACTGTTGCCATCCACGATCAGCAGCTCGCCTTCGCGGACCAGCGCGCGCGCGTGGTGCAGAGCGACGATCGAGGGGATGTTCAGGCTGCGCGCGAGAATGGCGGTGTGCGAGGTGGCCCCGCCCAGGTCGGTGACGAAGCTGGCGAAGCGATGCTGCTTGAACAGGATCACGTCAGCCGGCGAAAGATCGTGCGCGACCAGGATCGTGTCCTCGTCCTTGTGCGGGGGCGCAGGGATGTTGCGTGGCTGACCGGTGAGCGCCTTCAGCACGCGCTCTACGACCTGCACCACATCGGTCTTGCGCTCGCGCAAGTAGTCGTCTTCCATGCGCTCGAACTGCTCGATCAGCGCTTCGGCCTGCTGCGACAGCGCCCATTCGGCGTTCAGACGCTGCGCGGCAATCAACTCGCGCGGCACGTCGGCGAGCGTGCTGTCCTCCAGGATCATCAGGTGCAGGTTGAGAAAGCCCTCGAACTCGGGCGGCGAATTGGCTGGAATGTGCTCCGCGAGCGCAGCCAGCTCCGCCCGCGCTGTGGCGATCGCCGCTTCGAAGCGCGCCTGCTCCTTGGGGATCTCGGATTCGGCGAGCGTGTAGTGCTCGACCTCGAGCTGGGTGTGCGTAAGCAGGTGAGCGTGGCCGATCGCGATCCCGCCGGAGATGCCGATACCATGGATGGTGAAGCTCATCAGCTGCGCTGGTTCGTGCGGTGTCTGCAGCAGGGCTTGCATGAGCTGGGGGCGGCTTGTCATCAGCTGGTTCATTCGGCTTCGCCGAAACGTTCGGCGATCAGCTTGACGAGCGCCTGCAAGGCCTCTTCTTCGTCCGGCCCGTTGGTCTCGATGGTCAGGACCGAGCCTTTGGCCGCGGCGAGCATCATCACGCCCATGATACTCTTGGCGTTGACGCGCCGCCCGTTGCGCGACAGCCACACTTCGCTCTTGTAGCTGCCGGCGAGCTGGGTGAGCTTGGCCGACGCACGGGCGTGGAGCCCGAGCTTGTTCACGATGTCAACTTCCAGTTGCCGCATCTCGAATGTTTTCGGTCGGTAGTTGCAGTACGCCTTCGACGCCGCCCGAGATGGCCTTGCCGACCACCACCTTGAGCGGCTCGTTACGGTACGTGAGCGCGCGCACCAGCATCGGCAGGCTCACCCCCGATACCCCCTCCACGCGCCCGGGGACCAGGAGCTTGCACGCAATGTTCGAGGGGGTGGCGCCGAACACATCGCTCATCACCAGCACTCCCTCGCCTTGATCGAGCTGCGTGATCAGGTCGCGGGCTTGTTTGAGGATCTGCTGCGGATCGTCGCGCACACCGACGCCGATCTGCATCAAGCGCTGCGGCTGGCTGCCGAGAACGTGACTGGCGCAGTTGATCAGGCTCTCACCCAGCTTGCCGTGGGCGATAATGAGGATTGCTACCATGAACGGGGCGGTGTCGCTGCCTGGAACGCATTTTACTCCCAGAGCGCCGTGCGCAGCGAATGTTGAGCCTCAGCTCCTTGCGTGTACGTACCGCTCCAGCGCATCGATCATCAGGCCGGCTACGTTGCAACCGGATTGATCCATGATCTCGCGCATCCCCGTCGGGCTGGTCACGTTGATCTCGGTCAAGTAATCGCCGATGACATCGAGTCCCACCAGCAGCAGACCCTCGGCGGCCAGCGTGGCCCCCACGGCCTCGCCGATCTCGCGATCGCGCGCGGACAAGGGCTGCGCCACGCCGCGGGCGCCGGCAGCGAGGTTGCCACGCGTCTCCCCCGGCTTGGGAATGCGGGCAAGCGCGTAGGGTGCGGGTACGCCGTCGATGAGGATGACGCGCTTGTCGCCCTCGCTGATCTCCGTGATATAGCGCTGTGTCATGATCGTGCGGCGGCCATAATGCGTAAGCGTCTCGATAACCACCCCGATGTTGTGATCGGTACGGTGCAGGCGAAACACCGAAGCGCCACCCATGCCGTCGAGTGGCTTCAGCACGATGTCGCCCTGGATCTCCAGAAACGCGCGGATCTCCGATTCCAGACGGGTGATCAGCGTCGGTACCGTGAACTGCGGAAAGCGTGTTATGGAAAACTTTTCGTTGTTGTCGCGCAGGGCGCGCGCGCGGTTGACCACCAGCGCGCCCTGCGCCTCTGCCAGCTCCAGCAGATACGTGCTGTACACGTACTCCATGTCGAAGGGCGGGTCTTTGCGCATGATCACAGCATCATGAGCCGAAAGCGGCAGATCTCGCACCTCACCGAGCTCGTGCCAGGCCTTCTTGTCGCCGGTGAGCCGGATCGGTGCCGCGAGCCCGCGCACGACTCCGTCGCGACACAGAACGTGCTCCTGGTGCAGTACAAACAGCTCATGGCCGCGCCGCGCGGCCTCCTCCAACATGGCGAACGAGGAGTCCTTGTAGGTCTTGATCGCGTCCAGCGGGTCGAGAATGAAGGCGAGTTTCACGGTTGCGGCGCTCGATGCGGCGGCTCACCGCAGGCGCAGACTGGCCGGTGCACGATCATGCACCAGCGACTTTGCGCGGTTGGATGAGCGCCGGATCGTGCTGCTGCGCGAGCTGCTCGATCTCGATCGAGGCCGCCAGCAGCGCGAGGCGCGCGATCACGCCGTAAAGATAGAAGCGGTTGGGGGCACAATCGCCGCTGTCGTCGAACTGCGGCTGCAGGCAGGTATCCTCGAAAGCGAGCGGTGCGAACTGCATGCCGGGCGCATTGAGATTCTCGTCACGGCCGCGCCCGGTGTGCACGCGGTAAAAGCCCCCCACCACGTAGTGATCGATCATGTAGATCACCGGCTCGGCGATCGCGTCGTTCACATTCTCGAAGGTGTACACCCCTTCCTGTACCATCGCCTGGGTGACCTGCAGGCCTTCTTTCACCACCGCCATCTTGTTGCGCTGCTTGCGATTGAGGTCGCGCACCTCAGTGGCGTCCTTGACGCTCATGATGCCCATCCCGTAGGTGCCGGCATCGGCCTTGACGATGACGAACGGCTCCAGATCGATCTTGTATTCGGTGTATTTGCGGCGGATCTGCGAGAGGATCATGTCGACGTGCGTGGCCAGGCATTCTTCGCCCTGGTGTTCCTGGAAGTTGATCTCGCCGCACGTTGCGAAGTACGGATTGATCAACCACGGATCGACGCCGAGCATACGCCCGAATTCCTCGGCGACACCGTCGTACACCGCGAAGTGATGCGATTTGAGGCGCGTCGACCAGCCCGCATACAGCGGCGGAATCACCGGCTGCTCCAGCCCTTCCAGGATGCGTGGGATGCCGGCAGACAGATCGTTGTTGAGCAGCACGACGCAAGGATCGAAGCCCTGCACACCGATGCGGTTGCCCTTGCGCACCAGAGGTTCCAGCAGCAGCTTGCCGCTACCCGGGAGCTCGATCTCCGTGGGTGTGGTGATCTCGGGTATCAGTGTGCCGATGCGCGCCTTCATGCCGGCGTGCCGAATGACCTTTTGCAGCACCGCCACGTTCTGGAGGTAATGCGTGTTGCGCGTGTGGTTCTCGGGAATCAAGAGCAGGCCGCGTGCCTCGGGGCAGACTTTCTCCAGCGCAATCATCGCGGCCTGCACGCACAGGGGGAGAAATTCGGGATTGAGGTTGTTGAAGCCGCCGGGAAACAGGTTGGTATCAACGGGTGCGAGCTTGAACCCGCTGTTGCGCAGATCGACCGATCCGTAGAACGGCGCGTCGTGCTCGATCCATTTGCCGCGCAGCCAGTGCTCGATCGCCGGCTGCGCAGCGAGGATTTGCCGCTCGAGATCGAGAAAGCGTTCGGTCTTTCCGGTGAGTAGCGGTAGGGTCATGGTTGGCCAACCTGTAGAACGGGTTACGCCGATCTGTGGCGGCGCCCGGCCATGCTGCGCACGCGCGGATGAGGCCGGGCCGACCATTGTAGCAAACAACCCTGGGACATCCGCCGACGATGGCGGTTGTCGGCAGACACCACCTGGAGTGGACTTCAGCTAGCGAGCGCGTCGCTGATGGATAAGGCTGGCGGTCGCGCCTGCTCCGCCGAGCGCACACGAGCATAACAGACGTCATGTCGCCTCAATCGCGACTCGTCAAGCAGCCTGGCTCGCCGCAGAGCCAGCGGCGCAATGGGTATAACGCCTAGGGAAGCTCTGATCAAGTCTTACGTGCGCGACCGGGGTGATTTGGGCCTAGGGCAAGAGGGCGAGGACGCCGTGTGAGCTAAGCCTACACAAGGAGGAGCCCACGCAGCCATCGGCCCAAATCACCCCGGTCCCTTCT
>JBGQKF010000075.1:0-12319 GCA_041499435.1 Gammaproteobacteria bacterium | reverse complement strand
AGTGGCGATTGTTCATCAGAATGAATAAGTCAGCTGCAGACTGAGAACGTCCGCGCTCAGGCTGTAACTGCCATTCAGTAACCCGTTGCGTGGCAATTGATTGTCATTGATGGACGCGTTCTTCACGAACAGATGAGCATAACCAAAGTCGAGCGCCAGCGCAGGAATCGGCTTCCACTGTGTACCGATGGCGAGCCAGGTGCGGTCTTGATCCGGGATGCGCGCAGTGCGGTACTGGTCGGGAACCGGCGTCTGATCGTAGGCAAACCCCCCGCGCAGCTTCCAGCGTTCGTTGACGTGGTAGTTGAGACCCAGCGAAAAGCGATAAGTGTTCTTCCAGTGCTCCGGCGTGCTCTGCAGCAGCGTCAAATCATCGCTGCGAACGATGTTCAGATTTTGGAAACGACTCCAGTGGGTCCAGGTGAGATCGCCCATCATGTCCCAGTACTCGCTGTACTTCTGAAACACGCTGAGCGAGGCGCTTTCCGGCAACGTGATATCGGCGAGGATTGGGCCATTGCGAATCGGCCCGGCGAGCGGCACGCCGGGAGGAGCGAAGAATTGCACGTTGCCTTCGACCCGATGGCTGACCTTCGAACGATACGCAACACCAACGCGCATGTCGGGCGCGAGATCGAAGAGCGCCCCGACGTTCCAACCCCAGCCCCAATCGTCCCCGTTCACCCGGGTCGACCCTTCGCCAAAAGGCCCGAGGTTCACCGCCTGAGTCAGCGTGGCATCGAGCTTCTGATAGCTGGCCCCTGCACCGACCGAGACTACGTCGTTGATCTTGAATGCGAGGGTCGGGTTCACATTGACTGACGTGACGGTGGAGTCGATCGCCTGGTAGCGTCCAATCCAATTGGAATCGTAGGAAGTCTTCAAGCCGAACGGCGCATTGACGCCGACACCGGCCCACAATCGATCGGTCAGGGCCCACGAAAGATAGAAATCAGGTACGGCACCCCATTGCCCCGCATCACCGCCGTTCGTACCCAACGGCTTGCCCGCGCCGGGAATCGAGTTTCCATTACTGAGGTCGATGCTGGGCTTGATGGCACTCACACCTAGGACCAGCTGGCGGCCCGGCAGTTGCGTCAAGCCAGCCGGATTGAAGAAGATCGTGCTCGCGTCTTCCGCCGCAGCGGCGGCGCCGGCGTACGCATTTCCGGTTCCGGTCCCCTGCTCGGTCAGCGCAAAGCCGGCGGCACCGGCCCCACCACTCCAACATGCGACCAGCGCCGCCATGCCGAGCGAGCGCAGAGCATTGCGAGTTCCCATCTTGATCCCCTCCAACGTTTTGTCCAAGAAAAGCGCATCACTGGACAGTGGACTGCGGTACGATCGGCCGCGGCTTGCGCTCGCGATCGACGGCCACGTAGGTCAAAGTAGCCTCGGTTACTTTGACGGTCACTTCCTCGGGTACGCCGCGTTGCGCGAATACTTCCACATCGACCGTGATCGACGTGCGCCCGACCCTCACCACCTTCGCATAAAAGCTCACCAGATCGCCGATTAAAACCGGCTGTCTGAACACGAACGAATTCACCGCCACCGTCGCGATGCGCCCGCGCGCCACCCTGAGCGCCGGAATGCTGCCCGCGATGTCGACCTGAGACATGATCCAGCCGCCGAAGATGTCGCCGGTGGGATTGGCATCCGCCGGCATCGGCACCACCCGCAGCGCCGGCTCGCGATCGGTCGGCAGACTCACCACTTCTTTGCTCGCAGCCATCTCAGTGCCCCGAATAGAGCTTGTCGTAATCCGCGCGATGCTCTTCCAGCACTTTCGCGCGCCGCAGCTTGAGAGTCGGCGTGAGCATCCCGTTGTCCATCGTCCACGGCGCAGCCAGTAAGGCCACCCGGCGAATCTGCGCATAGCCCGGGAACTGCTTGATCTGCGCATTGATGCGCTCGAGCACAAGCTGCTCGGCCTGCGGCAGGCGCGTCGACAGTGCGGAGGCGGGATCCAATCCATGCTCCGCAGCGAGCTTGGCCCACAGCTCCTGGTTCGGGACCACGAGCACCGACAGATACGGCTTGCCTTCGCCCACCACCATCACCTGCTCGAAGAAGGGATCACGCGAGATCGCCGCCTCCATGTCCACCGGCGGGACCTTTTCGCCGTTGGATAGCACGATGATCTCCTTCAGACGCCCGGTGATGTACAAGCGGCCCTGGTCGTCCAGTCGAGCGGTATCCCCGGTGTTGAGCCAGCCGTCTTCGGTGAACATGCCCTTGGTCGCTTCCGGATTGGCCCAATATCCCAGCATGACGTTCGGTCCCTTGACTAGCAACGCACCGTTGTCGGCGATCTTGACCTGCACGCCAGGTATCGCATGGCCGATGCTCGCCGGCACGTTGTCTTTGTAGTTGTTACTGCTGACCACCGGACTCGTCTCGGTCAGGCCGTACCCTTGCAGCACGGGCAGGCCCAGGCCGATGAACACGCGCGCGACATCGTAGGGTAACGCAGCGCCACCGCTGACCGCCGCACGCAGCCGCCCGCCAAAGCGGCGTAGAACCTTGCTCGCCACCAGACGGTCTAGCAGAGGCCACAGCAGTAAGCTCAACTTGAACGGCCCGCGCCCCTGACTGTGCTCGAAGCGCGCCCACCCCACCTCCACTGCCAGTTCGAACAGCTTCCGCGCGAGCGCCGGCCCTTCGCCGAGCTTGGTCTTGATCGCGCCATACACGCGTTCGTATATACGCGGGACGGAGATCAGCACAGTAGGCCGGATGATCAAGAGGTCTTCGCCCAGCTGTGGAATCGAGCGCGCGAAGGCCACCCTTGCACCCGCCATGACGGTCAGATAGTAGCCGCAGGTCCGCTCCAGCGTGTGCGACAGCGGCAGGAACGACAGAAAGGTGTCGTGCGTGCCGACATCGAAGGCCTGCAGAGTGTTGAATGCATTCGACAGCATGTTGTTATGAGACAGCATCACGCCCTTCGGGCGGCCGGTCGTGCCCGAGGTGTAGATGATGCTCGCCAGCCGGGTCCCGTCGCGGCTCCCGTGCTCGACCTGGCCGCCGTGCTCGGGCAGCCAGCTCGCCAGGCTCATGAGGCGGGGATCCGTCGAGCGGGCATGCGTCGGCTTGACGTAGAGAATGCGCACCAGGCCGGCAAGCTGCTGCGTGACGTCGGCGAATGCGGCCCATTGCTCAGGCTTCTCGAACAAGAGCAGCTTGGCGCCGCTGTTCTCGATGATATAGGCGACGTTGTCCGGCCGGTCTTGCGTGTACAGCGGCACCACCACCAGGCCGAGTCCCATCGCGGCCTGGTCGAGGGCCACCCACGTCGTCGAGTTGCGCAGCATAATTGCCACGCGGTCGCCCGGCAACAACGTTTCGCGTTTGAGCGCAGCCTGCCATCGGGCGATGATGCGCTCCATCTGTGTCCACGTACAGTCTCGCCACACCCCGGCTTCGTCGTCATACTCCGTGTACGCTACCGCATCCGGCATGCGACGCGCTCGTTCACTGAACAACCCGTCCAGCGTCATCGCGACATCCGGTGTGATCACGTCTGGTGTGCTCGGCAATCCGTTCTTCCCATAGTGAGGCGGCTGGCGCGTTAAGGACTTGCATGGACATGCGAGAGGTGAGGACGTGAAAAGGTGAACAGGTGAAAAGGTGAACAAGTGAAGAGGTGAACAGGCAAGCTCGAAGGTCAATCCGACGCTTTTTGTCCTGGCAAAGGCGAAGAGCCTTGCCTCTGGAGCGCTCGCTCTCCCTCTTGCTGGGGAGACGGGCTCACCTCCTTCACGTCTTCACTTCTTCACCTTTTCACCTCTTCACTTCTTCACTGCCCTTTGAACACCGGCTTGCGCTTCTCCACGAAGGCCGCCACCCCTTCAGCAAGATCACCGGTAACGGCACAGCGTGCGAATGCCTGCAGCTCTTCTTCCATCTGCGTCTCGAGCGAGCGCTCCAGCGACTGATTGAGCAGGCGCTTGGCCTCTGCGTAGGCGCGCGACGGGCCCTGCGCAAGGCGTGCAGCGATGCGCTGCGTGTGGGCGCGGAGCTCTGCCGCCGGCACCACCCAGTTGATGAGCCCGAGGCGCTGTGCGGTAGCGGCATCGAACAGCTCCGGCAGCAGAGTCAGCTCCATAGCCTTCTTGTAGCCGACCAGCCGCGGCAGGAAGTGGGTGCTGCCGCCGTCGGGACTGGTGCCGATATTCGCGTAGGCGAGCGAGAAGCGGGCATCGTCCGCGCTCACCGCGAGATCGGCCACGCACAGCACGCTGAAGCCCGCGCCCGCGACCGCGCCATGCACGCTTGCCAGCACAGGCTTGGGCGCACGCCGCAGCGCGAGCAATGCGAAGTGCAGCTCGCGTCCCCAGCGCACGATCAGATCGGGCAGCTCCTCGATATGCCGGTGAAAGGCTCCGACGTCGCCGCCCGCGAGAAACGACTTGCCTTCCCCACGCAGCACGATCGCGCGGATCGCTGGATCTTTCTGCGCCAGCTCGGCGGCGGCGCGAAACCGAATCATCATTTCGCCATCCATCGCGTTGAACACGTCGGGACGGTTGAACGCGATGGTGGCAACGCCCGCCTCGACGGCGAGCAGGACGGATTGTGTCATGCGGTCTTTCTTACCATGACCGGCTCCAGCACCGCGGGCTGCTCGGCGACATGGCGGCCGACATCGTGCGGGAAATCGTCAACCATGATGCAGGCGTGGCGCACGGCTAGGAAGCGCTCGAGGAGCTCGGCCTCGCGTGCGGTGATCACGCCGTTCCCCACGCCGGCGGCAATGCGTTCAGCGGACGTGTGCAAGGTGACCGGTGAACCTTTCGCGGCGGCGCGCAGCTTGGCTTCGACCTCTTCCGCCGCCTGCGCCAGACCGAGCGCGATCTCGAGCCGCCCCACGGGATCGGCTTCGTCCTTCCACAGGAACATGCCGGCGGTAAGCCGATCGCGCGCCGGCGAATCTTCCATCATGAGGCGGGCGACGCGATGACCGAGCTGATCGCTCGGCGCGGAAAAAGGCCGGCCCCACGGAAACGTCAGCAACCGCAGGAGCCACGCCGCCGGACGCACCGGGAAGTTGCGCAGCAAGCCTGAGAGTGTCTCCTGCGCTTTGAGCTGCGCATCCTGAACCGCCCACTCCATCAATGGCACATCGGCCGACTGGCAACCTTCGTCATGCCAGCGCTTGAGCGTGCATGAGGCCAGGTACAACTGGCTCAGCACATCGCCTAAGCGCGCGGAGAGGCTTTCGCGACGCTTGAGCTCGCCGCCGAGAAACAACATGGCCATATCCGACGCGAGCGCAAAGCTGGCACTCAGCCGCTCGAGGTTGCGGAAGTAACGGCGCGTCGCCGGCGCTCCAGGGACCGACAGCAAGCGAGCACCGGTGAGCGCGAGCCAGAACGAGCGCGCGGCGTTGGACATCACGAAGGCGACGTGGCCCCACAATGCCGCATCGAACTCGCGCGAAGCCTTCGTGGCATCCGCGTCTCGCGTGGCAGCGATCTCGGACAGCAGATACGGATGGGCGCGGATCGCACCCTGCCCGAAGATGATCATACTGCGCGTGAGAATGTTCGCGCCTTCGACCGTGATGCTGATCGGAATCTGCTGATAACTACGGTCGATGTAGTTGTTGGGGCCGAGGCAGATGTTTTTGCCGCCGTGCACATCCATGCCGTCGCTCAACACCTGGCGCGCGCGCTCGGTGCAGTGATACTTGACCACGGCAGAAATGACCGATGGCTTCTCGCCGGCATCCACCGCCGCCGCGGTGATCACGCGCGCCGCGTCCATCAGATATAGATTGCCGCCCATGCGCGCCAGCGCTTCTTCCACGCCTTCGAATTTGCCGATCGCGACTTTGAACTGGCTGCGCACACGGCTGTAGGCGCCGGTGGTGCGCACCGCAGTCTTGGCACCGCCGGTCGTGGAAGACGGCAGCGAGATCGCCCGCCCCGCCGCGAGACATTCCATCAGCATGCGCCAGCCCTGGCCAGCGTAGGCCTGCCCGCCGATGATCCAGTCCAACGGGATGAAGACGTCCTTGCCCGAGTTCGGTCCGTTCATAAAGGAGCCGTTCAGCGGAAAGTGCCGGCGGCCGATGTTCACGCCCGGGTGGCTGGTCGGGATGAGCGCCAGCGTGATGCCCCGATCGCTCTGAGATCCCAGCAGATGATCCGGGTCATAAAGCTTGAACGCGAGGCCGAGCAGGGTGGCCACTGGGCCGAGCGTGATGTAGCGCTTCTCCCAGGTGAGGCGTATGCCCAGCGTTTCCTTGCCCTCGTGCACCCCGCGGCAGACGATGCCGAAATCGGGAATGGCGCCGGCGTCCGAGCCGGCCTCCGGGCCAGTCAGCGCAAAGCACGGCATCTCGAGCCCCTTGGCGAGCCGCGGGAGATAGTAGTTCTTCTGCTGCTCGGTACCGTAGTGCAGGAGCAGCTCGGCCGGCCCCAGCGAGTTGGGCACCATCACCGATACGCAAGCCGTGGGACAGCGGCCGCCAAGCTTCATCACGATCTGCGAATGCGCCAGTGCGGAGAAGCCCAGACCGCCGTACTGTTTGGGAATGATGATGCCGAGGAAACCGGCCTCTTTCATGAACCGCCACACTTCGGGCGGCAAATCGTTGAGCTCATAGCTCACCTGCCAGTCGTCGCACATCCGGCAGAGCTGCTCCACCGGCCCGTCGATGAACGCCTGCTCTTCTGCGCTCAGCACCGGCTGCTTGAAATCGAGGATCCTCCGCCAGTCCGGCTTGCCGCCGAAGAATTCGCCATCCCACCACACCGTGCCGGCATCGAGCGCTTCCTGCTCGGTCTGCGAGACCTGCGGCAGCGCCTTGCGGAAAACGCCGAGCAACGGATCGCTCAACAGAGCGCGCCGCAACGGGCGCACCAGGATCAGAGCGGAGGCGGCGATCAGTACGGTCCACAACGTGCCGCTCAACGCCGGCGAGCCACCGCGCAGCGTCACCCCCACCACGAATGCAGCGCCGAGTGCGACCCAGATCCAGCCGGGGGCGCGAAGGTACGCCAGCGCACCGAGCAGGACCACAAACCCTATCGCCCACACCAGCGTAACCATGATCACCCTCTCCTTTGGTGAAGCGCTTCGTACAGCCGGCTCGTCACCAGCCCGCAGAGCCCGCTGCGCACCCGCATGGTGACGTAGACATTGCGTGCAACGCGAAGTGCATCAGCGACGCACACATCGTGCCCATGTGCATCGGCGGATCAAGCAACGCGCACGCCAGCGTGCGCATGACGCTCGGCTTCATGCAAGTCGTGACATCGGGGTGGTCGATGGATGGCTCAGAGCTGATCGACCTCGAGCGCCAGCGTGCTGTGCGAGCCGGTGACGATCGCTGCTTTGTACGCCGCCGCATGCGGCAGGATGTGCTCGGCGAAGAAACGCGCCGTGCCGATCTTGGCGCGATAGAAGTCGAAATCCTCGGCGCCTTCGTCCAAACGCTGCTTCGCGATCGCGGCCGCGCGCGCCATCTGCCAGCCGCCGGCCACCGTGCCCCACAGTTTGAGATAAGGCACCGCGCCGGCACCGGCGGCTGCCGCATTCGACGGATACGTCGCCAGCAGCCACTCGGTAGCCTCTGCCAAAGCGTCGATGCCTGCGCTCAATGAGCGATGGATCGAGGCGAGCGCCGGATGGTCGGAAGCCCCGAGCTGCCGGTTGAACTCGCGCATCTGCGCGATCACCGCCTTCGCGGTGGCGCCTTTCTCCGAGGCCACCTTGCGTCCCATCAAGTCATTCGCCTGAATGCCGGTGGTGCCTTCATAGATCGAGGTGATGCGTGCATCACGCAGATGTTGCGCCGCCCCGGTCTCCTCTACGAAGCCCATGCCGCCGTGCACCTGCACGCCGAGCGAGGCGATCTCGTTGCATTGCTCGGTGCACCAGCCCTTCACCACCGGGGTCAGCAGATCGAACACCGATTGCCATTGCAGGCGTTGTGTGCGATCGGGATGGTGATGTGCGTGATCCAGAGCCGCACACGCCGCTGCGGCGAGCGCGCGCATGGCTTCGGTCTGCGCCTTCATGGTCATCAGCATGCGCCGCACGTCGGGATGATGAATGATCGTAACGCGGTCCCCTGAGCGCACGCCGAAGGGTCGCCCCTGCACGCGCTCCTTCGCGTAACCAAGCGCGCGCTGATACGCCCGCTCGGCGATGGCCACGCCTTCGATCCCGACTTCCAGCCGTGCAAAGTTCATCATCGTGAACATGTACTCGAGACCGCGATTCTCCTCACCCACCAGGTAGCCGATGGCCCCATCCTTCTCGCCGTACGCGATGACGCAGGTCGGGCTCGCGTGGATGCCGAGCTTGTGCTCGATCGAAACGCACTTCACATCGTTGCGCGCGCCCAGGCTGCCATCCTTGCCGACCAGATACTTGGGCACGATGAACAGCGAGATGCCTTTCACGCCTTCGGGCGCATCCGGCGTGCGCGCGAGCACCAGATGGATGATGTTCTCAACCATGTCGTGCTCGCCCCAGGTGATGAAAATCTTGGTGCCGAACAAGCGGTAGCGATCGCCTTCCGGCACGGCCCGCGTGCGCACCGCTGAGAGATCGGAACCGGCCTGCGGCTCGGTGAGATTCATGGTGCCGGTCCACTCGCCGCTGATGAGCTTGTGCAGATAGGTCTCCCGCTGCAGCTCGGAGCCGTGGCGGACGAGCGCATTCACCACGCCGGTGGTGAGCATCGGGCAGAGGCAGAACGACATGTTCGCGGCATTCCACATCTCGGAGACGAGGCCCGATACGATGTGCGGCAGGCCCTGACCGCCCCATTGCGGGCTGCCGCCGAGGCTGGTCCAGCCCGCCCTGATGAACTCGCGATACGCCTCCTTGAAGCCGACCGCCGTGGTCACGACGCCGTCGTCGAGCTTGCAACCTTGCTCATCGCCGCTCTTGTTGAGCGGCGAAAGCGCACCGGCGGCGAACTTGCCCGCCTCCTCGAGCACGGCGTCGACCAGGTCCGGTGTGGCTTCCTCGCAGCCCGGCAGCGTGCTGATCTCGCTCAAGCCCGCGAGCTCTTTGATCACGAACTTCATGTCGCGCAGCGGTGCGCTGTATTCGGCCATGATTGTCGACTCCTCGATTAACCGAGCTTACTGGTGAGCTCCGGCACCGCCTGGAACAGATCCGCCACCAGCCCGTAATCGGCGATCTGGAAGATCGGCGCTTCGGCGTCCTTGTTGATCGCGACGATGACTTTGCTGTCCTTCATCCCGGCCAGATGCTGAATGGCGCCCGAGATACCGACGGCGATGTACAGCTCCGGCGCAACCACTTTGCCGGTCTGACCGACCTGATAGTCGTTGGGCACGAAGCCTGAGTCCACCGCCGCACGCGATGCACCCACCGCCGCATTGAGCTTGTCCGCGAGCGCTTCGAGCAGCTTGAAGTTCTCACCGTTGCCCATGCCGCGCCCACCAGAAACGATGATGCGCGCGGAGGTGAGCTCCGGGCGCGCGGACTTAGTGAGCTCATGGCTTACGAAGCGCGAAGTGCCGCCAGCGTCGAGCGCTGCGGCCGGCTCGATAGCCGCGGCACCGCCTTCGCTCTTCGCCGCTTCGAACCCGGTGGTGCGCACGGTGATGACCTTGATGCGATCGGAGCTTTGCACGGTCGCCAGCGCGTTGCCTGCATAGATCGGGCGCACGAACGTATCCGGCGATTCCACGGCGACGATATCCGAGATCTGCGCGACGTCGAGCAGCGCCGCTGCGCGTGGCAGAAAATTTTTCCCGAATGTGGTGGATGGCGCGAGGATGTGTGAGTAATCGGGCGCGAGCGCGACCACCAGCGCCGCCAGATCCTCCGCCAGCGCATGTGCATACTGCGGCGCATCGGCCACGCGCACCTTCTCGATCCCGGCGATCTTCGCCGCCGACTGCGCAAGGGCAGCGACCTCGTGGCCCGCCACCAGCAGGTGCACCGCCCCGCCGAGCTTTTGCGCGGCCGTAACCGCATTCAAGGTGCTTGCCTTGAGTTGACCGCCCTCGTGCTCAACGATGATGAGAGCCGTCATTGGATCACCCGCGCTTCGTTCTTGAGCTTGGCGACCAGCTCGTCGACGGTCTTGACCTGTGCACCCGCCTTGCGCTTGGCCGGCTCCTGCACCTTCAGCGTCTTCAGGCGCGGGGCGAGGTCGACGCCGAGATCTTCCGGCTTCACCACTTCGAGCGTCTTCTTCTTCGCCTTCATGATATTGGGCAGCGTGACATAGCGCGGCTCGTTCAAGCGCAGGTCGGTGGTGATGATAGCAGGCAGCTTGACCGCAATCGTCTCCAGCCCGCCGTCGATCTCGCGTGTCACTTCCGCTTCCTGTCCGACGATCTTCACTTTGGAAGCGAAGGTCGCCTGCGGCCAGTTGAGCAGCGCGGCGAGCATCTGGCCGGTCTGATTGGAGTCGTCGTCGATCGCCTGCTTGCCGAGGATGATCAAGCCCGGGGCTTCCTTCTCGGCCAGCTTGCGCAGCGCCTTGGCCACGCCGAGCGGCTGCGTCTCCGCAGTGGTCTCCACTAGAATCGCGCGATCCGCGCCGATGGCGAGCGCGGTGCGCAGCGTCTCCTGCGACTGGGTGGGTCCGACCGACACGGCGACGATCTCGGTTGCAGCGCCGGCTTCCTTGAGCCGCACCGCTTCCTCGACCGCAATCTCGTCGAACGGGTTCATCGACATCTTGACGTTGGCGGTCTCCACGCCGGTGCCGTCGGACTTGACGCGGACCTTGACGTTGAAATCGACCACACGTTTGATCGGCACCAGGATTTTCATCGCTGTTTGGGTTTTCTGCGGGGAAAACGGGATTTTACCGCAGGCGGGGATTTTGAATCAGGTGAAAAGGTGAAGAGGTGAAAAGGTGAATCGGCAAGAGCTGCGGAAATCCCGGGCACTCTCTCCTGTTCACCTATTCACCTATTCACCTATTCACCTTTTTCACCTGTCGTTCGCGCCGCCACCTCCCCCACGATCCCACGCCGGAACAACAGCACGCACACGACGAAGATCGCGCCCATGATCACGGTGACCCAGGGGCCGACTTTATCGGCCAGCTCGTTCTGCAGCGTGACGATGACCCCGGCGCCGATCACCGGACCGAGGATCGTCCCTACTCCGCCCACCAGGTTCATCAGCACCACTTCGCCGGAAGTCTGCCAATGCACGTCGGTCAGCGTCGCGAAGCCGAGCACCAGCGTCTTGGTGGCGCCGGCCAGCCCGGCCAGACCCGCGGACAGCGTGAACGCGAGCAATTTGTAGCGATCCACGTCATAGCCCAGCGACAGCGCACGCGGCTCGTTCTCGCGAATCGCTTTGAGCACCTGGCCGAAGGGCGAATGCACGGTGCGATAGATCAACCAGAAGCCGGCTGCGAAAATGCCGAGCACCACGTAATACAGCACGTAGGCGGGTTGATCGCGCTCCGGCTGCAGGCTGAGCAACCCGAGCAGCTTGCCGCGCGGCACGCCCTGCAGGCCGTCTTCGCCACCGGTGAATGGGGCCTGGAGGCAGACGAAATACACCATCTGGGCGAGCGCCAGCGTGATCATCGCGAAGTAGATGCCTTGTCGCCGGATTGCGAGCGCACCGAACAGCGCGCCGAGCAGGGTCGCGATCAGCACGCCGATGAGCAGCCCGAGCTCAGGCGTCGCGCCCCAGCGCAGCATCGAATAACCTGCGCCATACGCACCCGCTCCGAAGAAGGCGGCGTGACCAAACGAGAGCAGCCCGGTGAACCCGAGCAGCAGATTGAACGCGCACGCGAACAGCGCGAAGCACATAATCTGCATGACCAGCACCGGATAGACCGCAAACGGCGCCGCCACTAGCAGCGCGAACAGCGCGAGATAGGAAATGACCGACCGATTCATCGCTCGCGCCCGAACAGGCCCGCCGGCCGCACCAGCAGCACGAGCACCATGACCACGAACACCACGGTGTTGGAGGCTTCGGGATAGAACACTTTGGTGAACCCCTCGATCACGCCCAAGCCCAGCCCGGTGAAGATCGATCCGAGAATCGAGCCCATACCCCCGATCACCACGACCGCGAACACCACCACGATCAAGTTCGAGCCCATCAGCGGACTCACTTGCGTAAGCGGCGCCGCCAGCACACCAGCGAAAGCGGCCAGCGCCACGCCGAATCCGTAGGTCAGCGTCACCATCAGCGGCACATTGATGCCAAAGGCCTGCGTGAGCTTCGGGTTCTCCGTGCCGGCGCGCAGGTAAGCCCCCAGGCGCGTGCGCTCGATCACAAACCAGGTCGCGAGGCAGACCAGCACGGACACCAGGACCACCCACGCGCGATAGTT
>JBGQKF010000074.1:0-12352 GCA_041499435.1 Gammaproteobacteria bacterium | reverse complement strand
ACCGATTCACCTCTTCACCTTTTCACGTGTTCACTTCCTTCACGCTTTCCACTTCAGCGCAGCAACTTCCCTGGCAGCTCACCCGTATGCTCGCCATCGCGCACGGTCTCGCAGCCGGCTACGAAAGTATGGCGATAGCCATCGGCGCGTTGCATCAGCCGCTTGCCTCCGGCGGGTAAGTCGTACACCACGTGCGGCTTGCGCAGACGCAGCCGTTCGAAATCGATCACATTGATGTCGGCTTTATAGCCCGGTGCCAGCAGGCCGCGGTCGCTGAGCCCATAGGCGAGCGCGGTCTGCCGCGTCTGCTTGTGCACCAGAAATCCAAGCGGCAGCCCCGGGCCGCGCTTGCGGTCGCGCGCCCAGTGCGACAGAAGAAAGGTGGGCGAGCCCGCATCGCAGATCAAGCCGACGTGCGCACCGCCGTCAGCGACTCCCAGCACGGTCGCCTCATCGGTCAGCATCTCGCGCACCACGTTCAAGTCGCCGTCGGTGTAATTCTCGAAGGTGTTGAGCAGCAGCCCCTTGCCGTTCTCACTCATCATCATCTCGAGTGCAACGTCCCAGGGATGCCGGTTCTGCGCACGCGCGATGGTTGCAACGCTGCGTGAGGGCTCCGGCTCATAGTCCAACCGATGGTCGAGAAGATAGGCGCGCGTGAGCGCGAAATCCATCGCGCGCGTGTGCTCGTTGTCCGGGTGCTCTTGCACCAGCACGCGTCTCAGCTCGGCGTCGCGCTGCAGACGCTCATAGCGCTGCAGTGGTGACAGATCCGCCATCGCTATCCACGCGGGATGCGTGAGAAACGGGTGAACGGAAGTCTCCAGGCCGAGAATGATGCCGATCGGCCGGCAGCCGACCTGCGCATTCACGTCGAGGCCGCCAGCGCGCGCCGCATGAATTTGCGCGAGCGTCTCACGCCACAGCTCCGGTGCGCGATCGACCTGAATCAGCAGCAGCGAGAGCGGGCGGCCGGCTGCGGCGGCGGCATCGCGCAGCGTCTCGAACTCGCCGGGTCCGAAGTCGGAGTTGACCTCGATCACACCGCGCCCGGCGCGCTTCATCGCATGCGCCAGCCCGAAGAGCTCGGGCTCGCCTGCAGACAACCCGGGGGTGAAGCGTCCGTCCTTGGCTTTGTGCTTGATGGTTCGTGAAGTGGTGAATCCCAGTGCGCCGGCCCGCAATGCTTCCTCGAGCAAAGCGCCCATCGCTTCGATCTCTGGATCCGTGGGCGTCTGCGTGTGATCGGCACCACGCTCGCCCATCACATAGAAGCGCAAAGCGCCGTGCGGGACCTGCGCCCCGATGTCCATCACTTTGGGCGTCGCGGCGAGCGCGTCGAGATACTCGGGGAACGATTCCCACTCGAACGTGACGCCCTCGGCGAGCACGGTCTCGGGAATATCTTCGACGCCTTCCATCAGATTGATGAGATAAGGCGCCGCGCCTTTGCGCACCGGAGCGAAGCCGACGCCGCAATTGCCGAACACGACGGTGGTGACCCCATGCAGCGACGAGGGCGTGAGGTAGGGGTCCCAGGTGGCCTGGCCGTCGTAGTGCGTGTGGATGTCGACGAAGCCCGGTGTGACGAGCAGCCCGGCCGCATCGATTTCGCGATGTCCGCGACCGGCTCGGGGCTCGACCGCGGTGATACGGCCGTTGTCTACGGCTACATCGACGGTGCGAGGCGCGCTGCCGGAACCGTCGACGACACTGCCGCCGCGGATGACGAGGTCGTGCATCTCTGTGAATGATTCAAAGGTGATTGCAGTGCCGGCATTCTACCTGTCGCAATACTTGATGGTGAAAAGGTGAAGAGGTGAAAAGGTGAAGAGGTGAATGGGCGGCAAATCTGGTTTGCGAAGCTGTCATTGGTTCGTCTCGGCGACTTATTTTTCAGACCACAGTCCAGTCCTGTTCACCTCTTCACCTCTTCACCTTTTCACGCCCTTCGGGCTCAATTCTTCGTCCCAAACAACCGATCCCCCGCATCCCCCAGGCCGGGCACGATGTAGTCGTGCTCATTCAGTCGGTCGTCGAGTGCGCCGACGAACATCGGCACGTCGGGATGGTGCTGCTGATAGACGTCCACGCCTTCGGGTGCGGCGACCAGCGCGAGGAACAGGATGTTCTTTGAGGCGACGCCATTGTTCTTCAGCACCTGCACCGCATGTGCGCTCGAGTACCCAGTGCCGATCATCGGGTCGCAGATGATGAAGGTGCGGCCTTCGACCTCCGGCAAGCGCACCACGTATTCGACTGGACGGTGATTCTCGTCCCGGTACAAGCCGATGTGCCCGACGCGCGCGGAAGGTAACAACTCGAGCAGACCCTCCGCCATGACGATTCCCGCGCGCAGAATCGGCACGACCGCGAGCTTCTTGCCCGCAATCACCGGCGCTTCCATCGTCGTGAGCGGCGTCTCGATGGTGCGGGTGGTGAGCGGCACGTTGCGCGTGACCTCGTAGCCCATCAGCAGAGTGATCTCGCGTAACAGCTCGCGGAACGTGCGCGTGGAGGTGGTCTTATCGCGCATGTGGGTGAGCTTGTGCTGAATCAGCGGATGGTCGAGAACGAACAGGTTTGGAAAGCGAGGATCCTGTTTCATCGTTTGCGTCTGCAATAAGCGAGGTTGAGCGTGCGCATAGTGTACTGCGTCGCGGCCGATGTCGGGCGCATAGCCGAGTCGCCGCGCACCGCCCGATCGTCTGGCAGCAGTCGAAGGTTGTTGCGCGGCCTCGAACCGATTACGCTACACGGTGCGCCTGCATCTGGGAACACTCGATCTCATGTCCGACGTGAAAATCACGGTAGCGCACCTGCGCTTCACCGCCCGCTTCGAGGAGGCCGCCGCTCCCCGCACCTGCGCAGCCTTCCGCGAGCTCATGCCGTTCTCCCGGCAGCTCATCCAGACGCGCTGGAGCGGTGAAGCGGCCTGGGTGCCCATGGGCGACCTGGATCTCGGAATTCCCATGGAGAATGCCACCAGTCATCCGTCGCGCGGCGACATTCTGTTCTACCCGCGCGGCGCGAGCGAGACGGAGTTGATCTTCGCCTACGGGAGCTGCTGCTTCTCGAGCAAGGTCGGGCAGCTCGCGGGGAACCACTTTCTCACGCTGACCTCGGGATGGGAGCAATTGCCTGAGCTCGGACGGCTGGTGCTTTGGAAGGGCGCGCAGCCGATCACCATCGAGGCCGCCTAGTGTAGTGCATCGTACTTCCTGGCGCTTACAGACCGGGCTTGCCACCAGTGCTTGCGCGCCAAAAGCGACGAAATCGGTGCCAGACAAGGCGCAAACCACAGCCAGGTTGAACACCTGGCGAGGATTTGTAACACAGTATGGTGCCGATTCTCGTCGTCTTTTGTGCCGGGAAGTACGATGCACTACACTAACATCCATGAGTACGCCGCGCGATCTGCTGGAGCGCTACGTCCAGGCCAAAGATGACGTCCAGCCGCAACTCATGCGCGATATCTATCTGCCCGAGGCCGTGCTCACGTATTCGATCGCCACCGACACCATCTCCTTCCCGGCGAGAACCATCGGCCTCGATGCGATCACCCGAACCTTGGTGGTCGACTTCGCGACCCGTTTCGAAAGCTGCAAAACGTATTACGTGTGCGAGTTTCCACCGGCAGACGACAGCACCTTCGCCCGCATTCCCTGGCTGGTCGCAATGCGGGAGCCGGCCGCCGGCAGCTTGCGTATCGGGAAGGGTTACTACGCGTAGGGCTTCGCGCATCCCGTGAGGCAAAGCGCGCGGGTCGCGGCGATGCATATCCATATCGAACGCATGGATGCCATACCGGATGCCGATGCGCGGCTGCTTGCAAGCGCGCAGACCGGCCTGACTTATCCCTGGTTGAGCCCGTCGATGTTGCGCTATGCGTACTACGGTCGCGCTATGGATCAGCGCGCGCTCGCCTTCCTGCACGACTTCGAGATTCCCATGGATCTTTCGGCGCGCTGAACCGGCGTTTGCATAGATGCGGTGCGACGGTCAAACGCGCCGCACTGTTTGTGTGCTCGCGGCGCCAGCCTTCGTGCATTAATTCATTGATTGAACGCAGATCTGCCAATATCCCATGCTTGGCGTAGTTCGTGCAGCGGCGCCGGTGCTGAAAAAACTTACTCTGTGCGAGACTTAACGCGGCGTCCCCGTGATGTCGAGCCGTTGTCCTTGCTGCGCTTTCCCGAACTCGCACGCGCGAGCGCCGTTCCGGCATTGCGGATGTGCTTGCGCATCGCACTAACCGCGGCTTTGGGGTTGCCATCGCGGATGGCACGATAGATCTCGGAGTGCTCTTCGAATGCACCGCGGAAGCGACCCGGGGCCCGGGCCGTCGTGGCCACGAGCAGGCGGATCTGGCCGTCGATCAACTCGCCGATACGTACCGCCAGGGAATTGTTCGTGCTGGTCCAGATCACCCGATGAAACTCCACGTCGAGGTCGCTGAAGGTCGAGGTGTCGCCCAGACGAATCGACTCGCGCGCATTGCGCAGGATGTCGCGCAGCCGTTCCACCGTGTGCGAGTCGGCCTTCTCGGCGGCCATGCGCACAGCCAGGAGCTCGAACACCTCACGCACCGAGTAGACTTCCTCGACCTGCTCCGGCGTCACCGCGGACACGAAATAGCCGCGATGCGGCAAATAGGTGACGAGCCCTTCGCGTTCCAGGGCGGCGAGCGCCTCGTTGATCGGTGTCGCCGACAGCTCGAGGCCATTGGCGAGCGTCGCCACCACAAGCTTCGAGCCCGGCGCGAGCGCGCCGGTGATGATCTTGCGGCGTATCGCTTCGTAGGCGCCCTCGCTGAGCGTCGTCCTCCTGACAGCATCGTTCATGGCGGGTGGATCGGCATGCGGGCAATTGAAATCGAATTCTATATTCTATAGAGTACAGACAAACATCAAGTACTGGAAGGCGATCTGGCCGGCGCGCTTGCGCGACCGCGAAGACGGAGCTCTGCACTCCGGAGACACAACTACCAACAGGAGGAGACCATGGCCAAAGAGATTTTCTGTGCGTTCGGCGTCGATGTGGATGCGGTGGCGGGGTGGCTCGGTTCCTACGGCGGCGAAGACTCCCCCGACGACATCTCGCGCGGCTTGTTCGCCGGCGAAGTCGGCATGCCACGGCTGGTCAATCTATTCAAGCGCTTCGGGATCAAGACCACCTGGTTCATCCCCGGCCATTCGATCGAGACGTTCCCCGAGCAGACGCAGATGGTCGTGGAAGCCGGACACGAGATCGGCATTCACGGCTATTCGCACGAAAACCCGATCTCGATGACGCCCGCACAGGAAGAGGCGGTGCTCGACAAGTGTATCGATCTTGTGACCAAGGTCTCCGGCCGCCGCCCGACCGGTTACGTGGCGCCGTGGTGGGAGTTCAGCACGGTGACCAACGAGCTGCTGCTCAAAAAGGGCATCAAGTACGACCACAGCCTGATGCACAAGGACTTCGAGCCTTACTACGTGCGCGTCGGCGACAAATGGACGCTGATCGACTACTCGAAAAAACCCGAGGAGTGGATGAAGCCGCTGCAGCGCGGCACGGAAACCGATCTCATCGAGATCGCGGGCAGCTGGTATCTCGACGATCTGCCGCCGATGATGTTCATCAAGAAGGCGCCCAACTCACATGGCTTCGTGAATCCCCGCCACCTGGAAGAAATGTGGCGCGATCAGTTCGACTGGGTCTACCGCGAGATGGACTACGCCGTGTTCACCTTTACCATTCATCCCGATGTGGCGGGACGCCCGCAGGTGCTGTTGATGCTCGAACGCCTGTACAACCATATCATTCGCCATCCGGGGGTGAAGTTCACCACCTTCGACGACATCGCCAACGACTTCGCACGCCGCAGTCCCCGGAAGAAGAAGTGAGGCGCGGAGTGAAGAGGTGAAGAAGTGAACAGGTGAAAAGGTGAATCGGAGAGAGCGGGGGTGGATGATGGAGCGGCCCCACCTGTTCACCTCTTCACCTCATTCACCTTTTCACTTTATTCACCTCGTTCACCACTTGACTGTCAGTGAGGAGTGAGCAGTGATATGGACAGCTGGCGCAATCGCAAGACGCTGATCTTGAGTCGCACCGAGATGATGGGCCTGCTCACGCCGGCGGAATACAACGCGTGCGTCGAGCAGGCGTATCGCATGCACGGCGAGCGGCGCTTCTACATGGACCCGAAGGGCCACATCGTGCTCGACAAATATCCGGGTGAGTGGGAGGCGATGCCTTCCTACATCGAAGAGCCGGAGGCCGCAGCCTGCAAGTGGGTGTCGATCCGCGAACGCAACCGCGAGAAATACGATCTGCCGACCGTCTTCTCGATTCTGATCTACACGCATCCGGAAACCGGCTTTCCGCTGGCCATCTGCGATGGCAGCCATCACACCGTGATGCGCACCGGGTCGGCCGCTGCCGTCTCGACCAAGTGGCTGGCACGCAAAAATTCGAAAGTGCTGGCGATCGCGGGCGCGGGACACATGGCCGCGGGCGTGCTCGCGACCTGCAATGAAGTGTTCCCGTGGCAGGAAGTGCGTATCTGGAGCCGCTCGGAGGCAACGCTCAATCGCTTCCTCGCCGAGCAGCAGCCGAAGTTCCCGCAACTCAAGCTGATCGGCTCGACCAACTTAGAGAAAGTCGTGCGCGGCGCTGACGTGCTGGTCACCGTGACGCCCGCGCGCGCGCCGATCGTAAAGAGCGAATGGATCGCGCCGGGCATGCACATCGCCGCGCTGGGCGCTGACAAGGGCGGCGATCAGGAGCTGGAAGGCTCGATTCTGCAGCGGGCGCGCATCTTCGTCGACGACATCCGCCAGTGTCGGACCGACGGCGAGATCAACGTGCCGCTGTCGCAGGGACTCATCAAGGAATCGGATATCGCCGGCGAGATCGGCGAGGTCGTCACCGGCAAGAAAAAAGGGCGGACGTCAGATCAGGACATCACACTGTTCGACTCGACCGGCATCGCGTTGCAGGATTCCGCGACGATTCCGCTCGAGTACGAACGGGCGCTCGCCGCAGGCGTGGGGATCGAGAAGAAGATGATCTCCACTTGAGTTGTTCTCGGTCGGTATCCAAACAGGAGAGAGAACCATGGTCAAGAAGGGTAGGGTGAGGAGTTCGGGCAAGCAGGCGAAAGGGCAGACTTCGCCGGGACGCAGACGCTTCCTGAAGACGGCGGCGGTCACCGCAGGCGCCGCGGCGAGCACCGGTCTGATCGACGGTTTCCCGCTGGTGTGGTCACAGAACATCAAGGACATCACGCTGGTGCACGTCGGCGGCTCGTATTCCGCCATCATCGATATTGCAAAGAAGGCAAGCGAGGATCTGGGCTTCAAGGTGGAGATGCAGACCGCCCCGCACGACGCGCTGCTCTCCCGCCTGATGACGCAGCCCAATACCATCGACATCGCCGACACCGAGTATTTTTTCCAGTACTACATGATCAAGAAAGGCACGCTGCAGCCGATCGACTTGGAGAAGCGCTTCAAGTGGTGGGACAAAGTGGTGCCGATCTTCACCAAAGGCGAGTATCCGGACGGCAAGAAAGTCTCCACGCAAGGTTGCCTGCCCTACGAGGTACAGTATGTAGAAGGTCCGGGCGCCAAGGATTTCGCGACGAAGCCGACCAAATGGGCGACCGGCGTGCCGACCGTGTACAACGCCGACACGCTCGGCATCCGCCCCGACAAAGTCGAGAAGATCGAAAGCTGGGCGGAGCTGCTCAATCCGAAGTTCAAGGGCAAAACCGCGATCGTGTCGGTGCCCTCGATCGGCATCATGGATGCGGCCATGGCGCTGGAAGCGCGCGGCGACATCAAGTACGCCGACAAAGGCGAGATGTCCAAGGCCGAGATCGACAAGACCATCGAGCTTTTGACCCAGGCGAAGAAGGCCGGTCAATTCCGTGCGTTCTGGAAGACCTTCGACGAGTCGGTGAACCTGATGGCCTCCGGCGAGACGGTGGTGCAATCGATGTGGTCGCCAGCGGTGACGGCAGTACGCTCACGCGGCATCCCGTGCTACTACGCGCCGCTGAAGGAAGGCTACCGCGCGTGGGCGAGTTGCCTTGGCCTGATGTCGCACCTCAAAGGTCCGAAGCTGGATGCAGCCTACGAGTATCTCAACTGGTACATGTCGGGATGGCAGGGTGCCTTCATCGCCAAGCAGGGCTACTACAGCTCGGTGCTGGAGACGGTGAAGAAGACCATGACGCCGGATGAGTACGACTACTGGTTCGAAGGCAAGCCGGCCAAGGTCGAGATCAAGGATCCATACGGCGCCGTAATGGAAAAGCCGGGCGCGGTGCGCGACGGCGGCTCGTTCTGGAACCGCATGGGGCATGTGGCCTGCTGGAACACGCTGATGAAAGAGAATGTCTACCTCATCAAACGCTGGAACGAGTTCCTGACCGCGTGATCTGAGAACGGCGGACGGGTGCGCGAGGCATCCGTCCGCTTTGCCTCCACTCTTCGAACGAGGACCATCATCAAACTGCCCGGCAACATCGTTTCCTACCTACAGGTCGCCCCGCTCCTGCTGGTGTTGCTCGCGTTCTTCGGCATTCCGCTGCTGATGATCGTGGGCGTGAGCTTCTTCGAGTTCGACGGCATCAGCAGCGTGCCGGCCTTCCAGTTCGGCAACTACACCGATCTGTTCAGCTCACGCAACACGCTGACCCTGTATCTCAAGACCGTGGAGTACGCGCTCATCGTCTGGGCGATCACGCTGGCGATCGGCTTCACCGTCTCGTATTTTCTGGTGTTCCATGTGCGCACCCTGCTGTGGCAGATGGCGCTGTTTCTGGTCTGCACCGTCCCGTTCTGGACGTCGAACATCATCCGTATGATCTCGTGGATCCCGTTCTTAGGGCGCAACGGCATCTTCAATCAGGCGCTGATTGCAACCGGCCTCACGCGCGAGCCGCTGGAATTTCTGCTGTTCTCCGATTTCGCGGTGATCACCGCCTACGTGCACCTGTTCACCCTGTTCATGATCGTGCCGATCTTCAACTCCATGGCACGCATCGACCGCTCGATCGTCGAAGCGGCGCTCGATGGCGGCAGCAGCGGCTGGCGCATCATCTGGGAGATCATCGTCCCGCTGTCACGGACCGGCATCGCGCTGGGCTCGATCTTCGTCATCACACTGGTGATGGGCGACTTCTTCGTGGTCAACATGATGAGCGGCGGACACAGCGCCTCGGTGGTGCTCGCGATGTACAACCAGATCGCCGCGGTTCAATACCCGCCGGCTGCTGCCAGTGCGGTGATTCTGCTGATCATCGTCGTGCTCATGGTCGCCGCGATCCTGAAGATGGTCGACGTGCGCCGCGAGCTGGCGGGTTAGGACGCGGAAGATGCAGCGAGATCTGGGAAAACGTCCGCGCAGCTTTTACTTCCTCGCTGGATTTTTCGCGCTGTTCGTCGCGTTCCTGTACGGCCCCATGTCGGCGATCTTCGTGCTGTCGTTCCAGGGTCCCACCGGGGGCTTGACCTTCCCGATGAACGGCGTGTCGCTGCGCTGGTTCTCGGCGCTGTTCAATCAGGAGCGTACCGGCGATTTCGCGGGCGGCTTCACGCGCTCGATTCTCCTGGCTTTGCTGGTGCTCGGGCTGACGGTGGTGATCTCCGTGCTGGCGGGACTCGCCTTTCGCCGTCGCTTCTTCGGCTCGACGCTGGTGTTCTATCTGGCCGTGGCGAGCTTGATCATGCCCGGCTTGCTGGTGGGCCTGGGTGTGGGCCTCACTTATCAGACGCTGGGCTGGTCCCCGAGCTGGTACAGCTCCGGGCTCGGCGCGCAGTTGACGTGGACCATCCCGTTTGGATTGCTCATCATGTTCGCGGTCTTGAGTCGCTTCAATCGCGCATTCGAAGAAGCGGGGCGCGACCTGGGCGCCAGCAACTGGCAGATTTTCTGGCTGGTGGTCGTGCCGATCCTGTTTCCGGGGATGATCGCGGTGGCGCTGTTCGGCTTTACGCTGTCGTACGATGAATTCCCGCGGACCTTGCTGACGGTCGGTGCGAAGAACACGCTGCCGATGGAGATCTGGGGGATGACCACGAACGTGACCTCGCCCGCGCTTTATGCGTTGGGGACGGTTACCACGCTGGTCTCCTTCACGGTGATCATCCTGTCGCTGGGATCGATTGCGGTCATCCAGGGGAGAAGGACGCGGGGACTGGGGAAACGGGATGCGTGAGCACAGAGGCAGACGAGCGGAATCATGAAACCAAGCGAGCAGCACAGCGCCGCGCGCGGCAGCATTGAGCTGGTGGGTGTAACCAAGCGCTTCGGCGACACCGTCGCGGTCAAGGATATCGACCTGAAGATTCCGGGCGGTGCGTACTGCTGTCTGCTCGGGCCGTCGGGCTGCGGCAAGACCACGATTCTGCGCATGATCGCCGGCCACGAATCGCCCACCGAGGGCGCGGTCCTGATCGATGGAGAGAACGTGGTGGGCTTGCCGCCCGTGCGCCGCGGCACCGCCATGATGTTCCAGAGCTACGCGCTGTTCCCGCACCTGTCCTGTGTCGACAACGTAGCGTTCAACTTGAAGGTGCGCGGCATAGCCAAACACGAGCGGCGCCAGCGCGCACTGGAGATGCTGGAGCGCGTGCACATGAAGACATTTGCCGATCGGCTGCCGGCCCAGCTCTCAGGCGGGCAGCAGCAACGCATCGCGCTGGCGCGCTCGCTGATCACCAACCCGCGCGTGCTGTTGCTCGACGAGCCGCTGTCGGCCCTCGATGAATTTCTGCGCCTGCAGATGCGCGGCGAGCTGCGCCGCATTCAGGACGAGTTTGGCATCACCTTCATCCACGTGACGCACACCCAGATGGAAGCCATTGCGCTCGCCGACATGGTGGTGGTGATGGATCAGGGCCAGATCGAACAGGCTGCATCGGCGCGTGAGGTCTACGACAGCCCACGCACCAGCTACGTCGCGCGCTTCATGAGTGGACAGAATGTGCTGTCGGGTACCGTCGTCGGTCACGAAGGCGGCAGCGTGACGATCAAAAGCGGAGCGAAGCAGATCAAGCTCACCGCACCGGCCACAGCGCCTGCGGTCGGCACTGCATTCGAAGCGTCCGTCCGGCGTGATCACGTCCGCTTGAGCCGCGCTGCGGCGATGGGCGATGCGCCCGGAGTCAATGCGGTGATCGGCCGCGCGTCGGCAATCGAGTATCAGGGCACGTGGCTCAAAATCACCATCGATGAGGCGTGTGGCGAGGAATTCGTCGCGAACGTGCCGGACAACGTGTTCTTCGCCGATCCGGTGAAGGTCGGCGATACGGTGCTCGCGCAATGGAGTGCACAGGAGGTGCACTTCCTGGATGGGCGGAGCGCCGCGCGCGCGCCGAGCACGCAACCCGCAGCAGCGGCCACTGTCGAGAGCACCTGATGTGCGGTCTGTGCGGCGTCTTCCTCACGGAGACCCACTGGGCCGACAGCGCGGTGGCCGGCTCCGACGGCGCGCGTACACGGCGCCACGAGCGTTTGCATCGAGTGGCGTTGACCAATCGCGTCCTCAAGCACTACGGCTTGAAAGTGGGCGACTGGCAGGGCAGCGCGTATCTGTTGAGCACGCTCACCGGCCAGACCGCGGTCGTTCCCAGTATCGCGGCGGTGTGGCCGGCTGCCGAGCAGTTGCGCAAATGCCTGCTGGATCCGCTCGATGAGAGTTTGCTCGAGGTGTTGGAGCGCGGCGGGTAATACCATCCCCTGTGAACCGCGAAACGACTGACAGCGTCATCCCCGTCAACGTCCTAACCGGCTTCCTCGGCAGCGGGAAGACGACGCTGCTCCAGCATTTGCTGCGCGCCGAGAATATGCAGCGCACCGTGGTGCTGATCAACGAGCTCGGCGAGATCGGCCTCGATCATCTTCTTGTTGAGCGCGTCGACGAGTCGGTCGTGCTGCTGCAGAGCGGCTGCATCTGCTGCAGCATACGGGACGATCTGAGCGGCGCGCTGCGCTCGCTGCTTTCCCGGCGCGAGCGCGCCGAGATTCCGGAGTTCGATCGTATCGTCATCGAGACCACCGGGCTCGCGGACCCGGCGCCGATTCTGTACACGCTCGCCTCCGAGCCCGTGGTGCGGCATCACTTCCGCGTGGCGAATGTGATCACGACGGTCGATGCAGTGAACGCCGCTTTACATCTGTCGCAGAATCCAGAAGGCTTGAAACAGGTCGCAGTCGCCGATCGCTTGGTCATCACCAAGACCGATCTGGCGCAGCCGGACGAGATCGCCGCGGTGCGCGCGACGCTCCTGCGTCTCAACCCTTCGGCTGAAGTGCTGGAGGTGGCGGACGCGAGAAGCCAGGTCGAACGGCTTTT
>JBGQKF010000073.1:0-12361 GCA_041499435.1 Gammaproteobacteria bacterium | reverse complement strand
CGCGAGCGCTACGTCGCCCGGCGCATAGTAAGGCACCAGGGCGAGCTGCCCAATCTTCATGACGTAATAAGCGGTGATCGGGGGGATAGGTTGCTCCGGATCGAGATCCGCGAGCACGGACACTGCCACCGAGTACGTCGAATGCAGATGAACGATTGCGCCGGCCCTTGGCCGCTGCCCGTACATCGAAAGATGCAAGAAATATTCCTTGGTCGGCGGGTCCCCGGAGATGAGTTGCCCACGCTCATCGACCTTCGACAACGTAGCGGGATCAAGCCGTCCCAGGCAGGAGTTGGTCGGCGTCATCAACCAGCCGTCGGCGACGCGCACGCTGATGTTGCCCGCGCTGCCGAACGTGAGGCCGCGATCGAACAGCGATTTGCCGAAGTAACAGATCTCTTCGCGCAGCTTCGCTTCGCTCATGGCTGAACCCGGAACGCCTTGGTGAAGAAATCCGGCGCGCCGAAGTTGCCGGACTTGAGCGCGAGCGCAAGCGCAGGCTCGCCGATACTGAAGGTCCACGGCACGCCGGGATCGATCTCCGGACCGATGTAAAGACCGCGCACGCCGAGCGCGCTGACGACCGCACCGGAGGTCTCCCCTCCGGCGACCACCAGACGACGCACGCCCGCATCCACCAGTCCACGCGCAATGCGTCCGAGTGTCTGCTCCACCAGTTGCCCCGCATGCTCGCGGCCCAGGCGGCTTTGGATGGAGGACACCTCGTCGGGTGCTGCGGTCGAATAGATCAGCACGGGTTTTTCGGAGATGCGCTTTTGCGCCCACTCCAGCGCTTCGCGTGCCTGATCCTTGCCGCCGGCGATTGCGAGCGGATCGAGCTGGAACGCTTCGTGATTCTTGCGCATCTCGACTACCTGGCCCTGTGTTGCAAGCGAGCAGCTGCCCGCAAGCACTGCGGCAGGTCCGGTGACCTTCGGCAACGCCCCGCCCTCGCCTCTGCGCAGCCTGCCCTGCCGCATGAAATTCCCTGGCAGCCCCATCGCCATGCCCGACCCGCCGGTCACCAGCTTGAGATCGGCACACGCCTCCCCCAGCGTCAGCAAATGCGCGTCCGTGATCGAATCGAGGACGGCGTGACGCACCCCGTCTGCGCGCAGTTTGTCGAAGCTCTGGCGCACCGCGCTGACACCGCCCACGACAGTCGCATACTGCACCAGGCCGACGGAATGTCTGGTCTGCCGCTGCAGCACACGGACGAGCGAGGGGTCGGTCATCGGAGTCAGCGGGTGATGCCGCATGCCGGATTCGGACAGCAGCTCGTCGCCTACGAACAGGTAGCCTTTGTAGATGGTGCGCTTGTTGGTCGGGAAAGCGGGATTGAAGACCGTGAAGTCCTCTCCCAGCGCGTCGAGCAGGGCGTCGGCCACTGGGCCGATGTTGCCCTGGTCGGTCGAATCGAACGTCGAGCAGTATTTGAAGTAGTACTGTTGCGCACCGCGCTTGCGCAGCCATTGCAGCGCTGCGAGCGACATCGCCACCGCCTCTGGCGCAGGATTGCTGCGGGATTTGAGCGCGACGATGATGCATTCGGCGTCCGGTACAGCGAGCTCATCGGCCGGCACCCCGAGCAGCTGGATGGTGCGCATGCCGGCTTTCACCAGCGTGTTGGCAAGGTCGGTGGCGCCGGTGAAATCGTCGGCGATACATCCGAGCAAGAGCGTCACGGCCGCCTCCGCTGTCTTATCGGGCTGCTAGGATAAGCGGGCAAACGAGATGCGATCAAGACCCGAACATCGATCGCCTGCTGGTATTGATGGGAAACGTCTACACCGGCCGCATCGTCAAGCGGCCGGCGTGACTCCAGGGCTGCAGCCCTTTAGCGCTTGTTGCTGTAAGTCGGGGAGGAGTACGTGGGTGGCTGCGGCTGCTCCACTTTCGGCGTATACGTCTTGGGCGGCTCCGGCCTTTCCACCTTCGGTTGATAGGTCGGCGGGCTGTACGGGCCGGTATTGGACGTTGCCGCACCCACTTCCGCGATGGCCAGGAACACGCTACCAAGGGCGATAACGGCTGCAGTGCCAGAGTTCATGCTGGTCTCCGTTCTTATCCAGATCATTCACCGACCCGCAGGGCGCGCCTGGCCGAAATCGGGGGCTGGCAAGCCAGAAACGGTACCGTGTCGAGTCCCTGGGTCGTTCCCCGTCAATATACCGCGCGCACGTATCCCCCGCCAGAGCGCCGCCGTTTGCCTTTACACGGCGGTGGCGGACGATCCATTCAGCGAGCAGCCAGCGATCTTCCACGAGCCATCGCGCTGGCGCTGCATCACGTAGTAGGCGACGGCGAGCTGATCCTCGCCGGTGATGACCTCGAGCGGCTGCACCGGCTGTCCTGCTACCATGAAGTGGTGTAGGAAACGGACGGAACGCGGGCGGTAGACCGCCTTGTAACCGGTACGCACCATGCGCATGAATTCCCCCGGGGTCCGGTACTGGTTGCGAATTTCGGGGGCGGCGAAGAAATACGCGGTTTTGGCGTCATCGCGCTGAAAGGCTGCCAGCTGCGCGCTGATCACCACGCGGATTTTTTTCCAATCGCTGTCCTGCGGCGTGCGCGCAAGGGACGCGGCTGTGACACCGAGCGTGGTCCCGATCAGGAGAAACGCGAGCAGGAGACCGGTAACGTGCTTCATAACATGGTAGGGCTTCGGGGGAGCGAGCATCGTACTCCGAGTCGCGGCGCGAGAGAAGCCCCGTGTCGCAGTCGAGCGACCCTTGAGGGCTCGACGCCCCTTCACCTTTGCATGCATGGATGAGATCGTCCTGCGGGCGCTGGCCAAATGGCCCAACGTGCCTTCGGTCTACAACTGGTTGACTCTGGACCGTCGCGGTAACTGGCTGGTCAAGGGCGAGCGCATCGCTAACGCTGCAGTAGTGGACTTCATCGGCCGCAACTACGAGCGCGATGCCGAGGGCCGCTGGTACTTTCAGAATGGGCCGCAGCGCGTGTTCGTAAGGCCCGCCTACACTCCGCTCGTCTACCGGCTGGAACCGGATGGCTCGGACTGGCTGCACGTACGCGCGCACACCGGGGCGTTGACGCGGGAGGTGCGGGGAGCCTGGATCGATGAGCGAGGCGATATCCTGCTCGAAACGGAGCTGGGCATCGGGCTCATCGTCGATCGCGATCTGCCGCTGACGCTCGAGCGGCTGCAGCGAGCTTCGGGAGAAGCAGCCGATGACGCGGTGCTCGACCTGCTGGCGAGCAACTCGGCGACGGGCGACCCTGTCCTGTTGCTCGACCTTTGCGGCCACCGCTTCCCGCTCCGGCACATCCGATCAAGCGAGGTCGCAACGCGATTCCGCTTCGATCCGGAACCACGCCCTGCGCCCGGCGAGCCGGAGTGCTGACGGGTCTATTTGATCCGCCGGCGGCTGTAGTCTTCCTCGATGCTGTCGCGGTAGTAGCTCACCATCGAGGGCGCTGCAATGAACCGCCGGTAGACCTCGCTGGGCACCTTGGCGTACTGCCAGATGCTGCCATCAGCCAGTTCCACTTCCAGCGTCTGACCGCTGGCCTCATAGCCCACCGACCGGATATGGGCCGAGCTCACCTTTTTCCGCTCCATGTTGGTTCCTCCTTCTTACGACCGCCGGCAATATGGATATACGCAGATATTCTGCCGCGAAAACCGCTTAGCGCTAAACTACACGGCTTCCCGAGAAGCGAGAGCTGACCGGGCGATTTAGTTCAAGCGAGGAGACCCTTATGGCAGCTTTGCGACTGGGCGATACCGCCCCCGATTTCCAGCAGGACTCGAGCGAAGGTCCGATCAACTTCTACCAGTGGGCCGGGGACAGCTGGGTGGTCCTGTTCTCCCACCCGAAGGACTTCACCCCGGTATGTACCACCGAGCTCGGCTATACCGCCAAGCTCAAATCCGAGTTCGCCAAGCGCAACGCGAAAGTGATCGCGCTATCGGTGGATCCGGTGGATTCGCACAAGGGCTGGATCAACGACATCAACGAGACCCAGAACACCACGGTCAACTTCCCGATCCTCGCGGACGCCGACCGCAAAGTCTCGACCCTGTACGACATGATCCATCCGAACGCGAGCGACAGTTTCACCGTGCGCTCGGTGTTTCTCATCGACCCTAAGAAGAAGGTGCGGTTGATGATCACCTATCCGGCCAGCACTGGCCGCAATTTCGACGAGATCCTGCGCGTGCTCGACTCCCTGCAGCTCACCGACAATTACAGCGTGGCCACCCCGGTCAACTGGAAGCAGGGCGACGACGTGGTCATCGTGCCGTCGCTGCAAGATCCGGAGATCATCAAGCAGAAGTTTCCCAAGGGCTACAAGGCGCTCAAGCCTTACCTGCGCATAACGCCTCAGCCCAACAAATAAACAGCTTAGACTTACTGTCCGGCCTCCTGCACGATCTCGTGCAGGAGCCGGTCGACCTGCCCAAGCGCCTCCGCGGCGCGCCCCTGCCCCTCCAGCCGCGGTCTGCGGTAGACCAGATGCACCGTGCCGGGCTCATCGGGCAACACGTATATGCCGATGCCGAACGGGCAGAATGCCAGCAGCCGGGCATCGGCTTCCATCACCTGGCGCGACAGCGTCGCACTGCAGAACTCGACCAGCTCAGCACGCTCGTAGATGCGCTTGGACGCGCCAATGTCCTTGCCGGTGCGCTCCAGCATCTCGCCGACCGGCGACTGGTGATTCACCACCAGGCCGCGGTTCTCGATCGCAAGCACCAGCATCTGCTTCACGTCATCGAAGCTGCCGCGGGCTTTCACCTCCACCACGGCGTCGGACTGAGCAACCGCGGACATGGATGTCAGCAGCAACGCGAGCGCCATCGGGGAGGACCGGATCATCATTGTTGCTGAGTGCGCCATGCGAGCTCGGCGGTGGGCTGGACCGGTCAGAAGATACTAATGGGAGATTCTAGCAGGGTGCCAGAGACGGGTCGGGTTGGCCAAGGGATGCATAACGCAGGGGAATGCGCACGCAAGCCCGCGATTCGCAGGCACGGCAAACGCGCAACGCTGAAGAGCGCGGCCACGGGCGATTTCGTATCGCCCTTAGGTGATGGTCGCGCAGGTTTGGGCGAAACCACCCTCAGGCATGCAGCCCGTTACCGGGGATAGTCTTTGTGCCGCCCGGTGCAGCGTAATTTTCGTATTACAGCGCTTCCAAGCAAAAGCCCGCGGAGGTGACTGGTATCCTCACGGATGCAGACCTCCCGCGAGCATCCTGGAAGCTAAAGCTTAGTTCGGCCGGTTACCAGAGACCGGGAACGGCCAAGCTGCCGGCGCGGGAGCGGGTTTTGGCGCTGCCGGAGCAGCAGACTCAGCTGGCTTCGCAGCCGCCGGTTTCTTGGCCGCCCGTTTCTTACTCGCCGGCTTCTTGGCAGCCTTCTTAGCCGCCGGCTTCTTAGCCGCTTTCTTTTTCGCCGCTGGCTTCTTCGCCTTCGCCGCTTTCTTTTTGGCGGGCTTGCGAGCCGACTTCTTCGCCGACTTCTTCTTCGCGGCCTTCTTCTTGGCCGCAGGCTTCTTCGCCGCGCGCTTCGCGGCCGGCTTGCGTGCCGGGGCTTTACGCTTGGCGGCCGGCTTCTTGGCTACCTTCTTAGCGGCGGACTTCTTCGCCGGGGCCTTTTTCTTGGCGGCCGGCTTCTTCTTTGCAGCAGCTTTCTTCATTGCCATTGCTGATGACTCCTATGACATTAACGAAAGTACCCAACACACCTCGCGGTGCGACTACCAGGCTCGATGAGTCGTGCGTAAAGCTGCACGGGCTCACGAGCCTCGCAGTTCCATGCACATCCCGTTCCGGGATGCGAAAAAGGCCGCGGCCGCGTACGCAAAAAAGCGTATGGCAGGCATCGGCCTTCCGTTTCTAATCCGCGCCCCCGCAATGCGGATGCGCCGGCTGGTTCAGCTGTTCGTATATGCATCAACCGATCGTTGAACGCCCTGCAGCATGTCGAGCCCGCACCAACGCGCGCACGGCACGGCCGCTGCCGTGTCCGATCCCTTTCGCCGCTGGTGCTGCCCGATCAAGCTCATCACGCGCTCGCCTCGTGGATCCTCGTGTCGTCGCCTCAATCCGCATCCGTATATCCGGCTGGCTAGTCCCAGCTCAGTGCTCCGCCGGTCTGGTACTCGATGACGCGCGTCTCGAAGAAGTTCTTCTCCTTCTTGAGATCGATCATCTCCGACATCCAGGGGAAGGGGTTGGACGCGCCGGAAAAGAGCGTGTCCAGACCAATCTGCTGACAGCGTCGGTTGGCGACGTAACGCAGGTACTCTTTGAACATCGGCGCATTGAGTCCGAGCACGCCGCGCGGCATGGTGTCCTCCGCGTAGGCGTACTCGAGCTCGACGCCGGTTCGCATCAGCTCCCGCACCTCGTCGCGGAACTGCGGCGTCCACAGGTGCGGGTTTTCCATCTTGATCTGGTTGATGACGTCGATGCCGAAATTGCAGTGCATGGACTCATCGCGCAGGATGTATTGGTACTGCTCGGCCGCGCCGGTCATCTTGTTCTGGCGTCCCAGCGCAAGGATTTGAGCGAAGCCGACGTAGAAGAAGAGGCCTTCCATGATGCACGCAAACACGATGAGGCTCTTCAGCAGTTGCTGATCGGCCTCCGGCGTCCCGGTCTTGAAGCCCGGGTCAGTGAGCGTGTCGATGAAGGGAATCAGGAATTCGTCCTTGCCACGAATGCTCGGAATCTCGTGATACGCATTGAACACCTCGCCTTCGTCAAGAGCAAGTGTTTCGACGATATATTGATAAGCGTGGGTGTGAATCGCCTCTTCGAATGCCTGTCGCAGCAGGTACTGACGGCACTCCGGTGCGGTGATGTGGCGATACGTGCCGAGCACGATGTTGTTCGCCGCGAGGCTGTCGGCGGTCACGAAGAAGCCGAGGTTGCGCTTCACGATGCGCCGCTCGTCCTCGTTCAGTCCGTTGGGATCCTTCCAAAGGCTGATGTCGCGGCTCATGTTGATCTCCTGCGGCATCCAGTGATTGGCGCAGGAGGCCAGGTACTTTTCCCAGGCCCATTTGTACTTGAACGGCACCAGCTGATTGACGTCGGTCTTGCCGTTGATGATGCGCTTGTCCTCGACGCGAATGCGACGGAAGCCCTCCGGCACTGGATCGGCATGGACCGGCAGCGTCGCACTCGGCAGAACGGCTGATATGCAGACGGCGCTCGGCGATGGCGGGACGAAGTTCGCTCCCGGCTGCAGACCGATCGTCGCTATGGTCTTGGTGTCTTCGAATTGCAGCATCGTGGTTTTCCTAACGTTCGGTTTCGTAAGCAAGCTCTATGCCGCTAAGATACATACGCTGACTGGGATAACTTGCGCATCACTGACACGCTTCGCATGTCGGATCATCGATCGCGCAGAACTTCGCTTCGGTTGCCGCACCCGAGTTGTCCGCAGCAGCCATGGCTACATAGCCGCCATCAGCCGGCACCGCATTGAGCTGCCCCGCCTTCACCGTCGATTTCTCCGCGCTGGTTGCAGCCAGCGTGCGCAGGTAGTACGTGGTCTTGAGCCCCCGCAGCCACGCGAGCTTGTATGTCTCGTCCAGCTTTTTGCCCGAGGCACCGCCCATGTACAAGTTGAGGGACTGGGCCTGGTCAATCCATTTTTGCCGCCGCGCGCCACATTCCACCAGCCACAGCGCATCGACCTCGAACGCGGTGGCGTACAGAGTGCGGACCTCCTGCGGGATGCGATCGATCCGCGCCAGGCTGCCGTCGAAGTACTTGAGGTCGGCCACCATGACCTCGTCCCAGAGGTTGAGCCGCTTCAGGTCGGCAACCAGATAGTCGTTGGCGACCGTGAACTCGCCGGACAAGTTCGACTTCACGTAGAGGTTCTGGTAGGTCGGCTCGATCGACGCGGATACGCCGATGATGTTGGCGATCGTGGCCGTCGGCGCGATCGCCAGGCAGTTGGAATTACGCATGCCGAACTGCTTGATGCGGGCACGCAGCGCTCCCCAGTCCATCATCGAAGAGGTGTCGACTTCCACGTAGCCGCCGCGCTCCTGACGCAGCAGCGCCAGGCTGTCCTGAGGCAGGATGCCCCGGTGCCAGAGCGACCCCTCAAATGTGGAGTAGGGTCCGCGTTCGGCCGCGAGGTCGGTCGAAGCCCAGTAGGCGTAGTAGGCCACCGCCTCCATCGAGCGGTCAGCGAACTCGACCGCCTGCTGCGACGCATAGGGCACGCGCATCTGATGCAGGCAGTCCTGAAAGCCCATGATGCCGAGGCCTACCGGTCGGTGCTTGTAGTTGCTGTTGCGCGCCTTGTCCACCGCGTAGTAGTTGATGTCGATGACGTTGTCCAGCATGCGCATGGCCGTGGACACCGTCGCCTTGAGCTTGTCATGGTCGAGCTTGCCATCGTGCAGATGCGCCGCCAGGTTGACCGAGCCCAGATTGCACACGGCAATCTCGCTGCTGGACGTGTTGAGCGTGATCTCGGTGCACAGATTGGAGCTGTGAACCACGCCCACATGCTGCTGCGGGGAGCGGATGTTGCACGGGTCCTTGAAGGTGATCCAGGGATGCCCGGTCTCGAACAGCATCGACAGCATCTTGCGCCAGAGTTGAACCGCCGGCAGCTTCCTGAACAACTTCAGTTCGCCGCTGGCTGCTTTGCGCTCGTAGTCCGTATAGGCTTTCTCGAATGCTTTGCCGAACTTGTCGTGCAGATCCGGCACGTCCGAGGGCGAGAACAGGGTCCACTCGCCGTTGTCCATGACGCGTTTCATGAACAGATCAGGCACCCAGTTCGCCGTATTCATGTCGTGGGTACGACGGCGGTCGTCGCCGGTGTTCTTGCGCAGCTCCAGGAACTCTTCGATATCGAGGTGCCAGACCTCCAGGTAGGAGCAGACGGCGCCCTTGCGTTTCCCACCCTGATTGACGGCGACTGCGGTGTCATTCACCACCTTCAGAAACGGCACCACGCCCTGCGACTTGCCGTTGGTGCCTTTGATGTGCGAGCCGAGCGCGCGCACCGGCGTCCAGTCGTTACCCAGCCCACCGGCGAACTTGGACAGCAAGGCGTTCTCCTTGATCGCCTCATAAATGCCGTCCAAGTCGTCGGATACGGTCGTCAGGTAGCAGCTCGACAGCTGCGAGCGATGCGTCCCGGAGTTGAACAGGGTCGGCGTCGAGCTCATGAAGTCAAAGCTCGACAGCACGTTGTAGAACTCGATGGCACGGGCTTCGCGCTCGGTTTCGTTGAGCGCCAGACCCATCGCCACGCGCATAAAGAAGGCCTGAGGCAGCTCGATACGACGGCCGTCTACATGAATGAAGTAACGGTCATAGAGCGTCTGCAGGCCAAGGTAGCCGAACTTTAGATCCCGGTTCGCGTCGAGCGCAGCGCCCAGCGACCGCACATCGAATGAGCCAAGCCGCGGGTCGAGCAGGCCGGCCGCGATCCCCTTCTCGATGAAGACCGGAAAATAGTCGGCATAGCGGGAGAGCATGTCCGCCTGCGTTGCTTCCAGACCCAGGACTTCGTAGCGGATGCTGTTGAGCAGCAGGCGGGCGGTGACATAACTGTAAGCGGGGTCTTCCTCGATGCGCGCGCGCGCCGCCAGGATGGCGGCCTTGCGCACCTCGTCCATCGGCACGCCGTTGTACAGATCCTTCAGCACGCTGCCGAGGATCACCTCGGGCTCGACCGCACGGCCCAGCCCTTCGCAGGATTCCTTGATCAGGCCGCGCAGACGGTCCAGATCGAGCGGCTGGGTATGTCCATTCTCGATAACGTTGATCGCCTGCGCCTTCGCCTCGGGCTGCAGGTCTTTCTGCTTGGCGCGGGCGCGCGCACGCTCTTCCCGATACAGCACATAGGCACGGGCGACGTCGTGCTCGCCCGAGCGCATCAACGCCAGTTCGACCTGATCCTGCACGTCTTCGATGTGGAAGGTGCCGCCGCTGGGCTGACGGCGCATTAATGCCGCCACCGCACCTTCGGTGAGACTGGCGACCAGTTCGCGCACGCGGGCCGACGCCGCACCGGTACCGCCGTTCACGGCAATGAATGCTTTGGTCATGGCCACGGTGATCTTGCTCGGCTCGAAGCCGACCACGGCGCCGTTGCGGCGGATCACTTTGTATTGGGCGTAGCGCTGGTCGCGCTGCGCGATTTCAGGCTCGATGTGAGCACCAGGCGGCGCCGATTCGACACCGGTTTGCATCGCAAGCTGCATTCCTCTCTCCCAGATTCTTTTTTGCGGTGATGGCACCTAGCACTCTCCCGCTGCGCGACTGAAATTCTGTCGCTGCGCGACGTCGATGCCGCAATGATCTCCCGGTGCCGCTCTGCGTGACCACTATATATTGTGTCCGCAGGCATTAAGATGCACTAATTCTAGTGCCGCGACGGCTGCTGTCAAGGCTTTCCTAAATTTTCGCGGCGCACCTGCGATGCAGGCGACGCTCATGCGGCGGCAGCGCTGCGGCGCTTCAGACTGCGCGAATCGCACTGTTTGGCGCGCGGCTGCAGGTAAGCCACGTGCGCTCAGCACGCCAGGGTTTCGGCGGCGGTGAAAACCGTAGTGAAATGGATGTCAACGCAATCGTCGATGCGGCGCGCGTAACCGCCGGCCATGGCGATGGCGACCGGAACGTTCGCGCTTCGACACAGCTCGAGCACCAGCCGGTCGCGTTGCGCGAGACCTGCTTTGGAGATGTTCAGGCGCCCCAGGCGGTCCCCTTCGAAGGGATCGGCACCGGCCAGAAAGATGACGAGTTGCGGCTGAGCCGCGGAGAGCGCGGTGCACACCCCGCGCTCGACGGCGGCGAGATAAGCCGCGGCGCGCGTACCGTCGGGAAGCTCGATGTCCAGGTCGCTCGCTTCCTTTTCGAACGGATAGTTGTTGGCAGCGTGAACCGAAAAGGTATAGACGGTGGGATCGTCGGCGAGAATAGCGGCCGTGCCGTTGCCTTGATGCACATCGCAATCCACGATCGCGGCACGCTCGATCAGCCCTTCGACCTGCAACGTGCGCGCAGCGACGGCGGCATCGTTGAATACGCAGTACCCTTCGCCGCGATCGCGGAACGCGTGGTGGGTGCCGCCGGCCAGATTGACTGCGACTCCGTCCGCGAGCGCCGCGCGCGATGCCGCGAGCGTGGCGCCGCTGGAACGGCGCGAGCGCTCCACCATCTGCGGCGACCAGGGAAAGCCGATGCGACGCTGCTCCTCCGCGCTCAGGCTGCCGGTTTTGACGCGCTCCAGATAGGCTTGCGAGTGCGCGTGCAGCAGCTCGGCATCGGTTGCCGCCGGCGGCACCGACAACGGCTCGCCGCCGCCGAGTTGTGCCTGCTCGACACGGCTGCGCAGCAGCGCGTATTTCTGCATCGGGAAGCGGTGCCAGGGTGGCAGCGGCAGGACGAAGTGGTCGGTGTAGAAGATTTTCACGGCTCTAAACCTAACTTCAACGCAAAAGCGCAAAGGACGCAAAAGTCGCAAAAGAAATCAAAAGCAAGATACAGAAGTTTCGGAATGTCGGTGCTTCACGAGGCACGTTGTAGGATACGCGTAGACTTTGCCTGCGCCGAATCCCAATCTTGTTCTGGTTTTCTTTTGCGGCCCTTTGCGTCCTTTGCGCTTTTGCGTTGAGGTTCGGTTTAGATCATCGAGCGATAGCGAGCCCAATCAAACCCAACCCCCGGATCGGTCTTCCGCCCCGGCGCGATATCGCTATGCCCGACGATGTCCCGGATCGGATACTCCCTCTGCAGCTCCCGCGTGAGCCGCGAGAGCTCCGCATACTGGCTCCCGCTGAAGGCCGAATCGTCGGTGCCTTCCAGCTCGATCCCGATCGAGAAGTCATTGCAGCGTTCGCGACCTTTCCATTGCGAGCGCCCGGCATGCCACGCACGCAACGCGCACGGCACGAACTGGATCAGCTCGCCACTGCGCCGAATGAAAAAATGTGCGGATACTTCCATGCCGCGGATCTGTTCGAAATAGGGATGTGCGTCGTGGTTGAGCCGGTTCAGGAAGAAGTCGATGACGGCAGGGCCGCCGAACTTACCCGGCGGCAGACTGATGCTGTGCACGACCAGCAGATTGATCAGGCTGCCGCCCGGGCGCGGATCGCAGTTGGGGGATGGAATCTGCAGCGCTCGCCCGAGCCTGCCTTCGGCATCGAACGCCGGGACACTCGATGCGCTGTACGCGGCGGTCACGGCCCCTCAGAACCGCGGAACCATATTCTATTTTGCTGGTGCAGCAGCCGGCTCGGCTGCTTTCGGTGCGCCTGCATCCGCTGCGGGGGGCGCAGCCTTGCTGCGGTGGTCATGTGGCGCCTTCCACAACACCGCATTGCCGATCTTGCTG
>JBGQKF010000072.1:0-12406 GCA_041499435.1 Gammaproteobacteria bacterium | reverse complement strand
GGACATGCGCGCCAAGTACACTGTGCTCTTGCCTGTGCCGCCGGACAACGCAGCGGCGAGCGCGGCCGCGTCTTCGCCTGCGAAGGCGGCACCAGGGTCTGCAAGCGGGGCGCCAAAATGATCGCCTGGCGGCGCATCGCCGCCGTTGCGCTCGCGCTACTGTGCTTGCTACCCGCGGCGCACGCGCACGAGTCACGCCCCGCCTATCTCGAGCTCAAGGAAACCGCGCAGGAACAATTCAACATCATCTGGCGCACGCCGGTGCTCGCGGGTATGCGGCTGCCGGTCGTGCTGAAGCTCCCCGAGGGCGTGCGCAACCTCAAGGACCCCGTCGTGCAGCAGCTGACCGATTCGCAGATCGAGCGGCGCTGGATCGACGCCGGGCCGAACGGCCTCGCGGGCAAGCGCATCGAGCTTCCCGGACTTCAGCTGACGATCACCGACGTGCTCGTGCGCGTCGAAAGGCTCGACGGCACTCATTCGACCGAGCTGATCCGTCCGTCGCGTCCCTGGATCGAAATTGCAGCTCCGCGCAGCACGCTCGCCACGGCAGGCGTGTTCCTCACGCAAGGCATCGAGCACATCCTCCTCGGGGTGGATCACCTCCTTTTCGTGCTGGGCCTGCTGCTGCTCGTGCGCACGCCGTGGATGCTGGTGAAGACGATCACTGCATTTACCGTTGCGCACAGCATCACGCTGGCGATCGCGACGCTCGGCCATGCGCACGTTCCCGCGCCACCGCTCAACGCCGCCATCGCGCTGTCGATCCTGTTCCTCGGCCCCGAGATCCTGCGCGCGTCGCGCGGCGAGACCAGCTTCACGATCAGACACCCGTGGGTTGTTGCGTTCGCGTTCGGTCTGCTGCATGGATTTGGATTCGCGAGCGGGCTCGCCGCAATCGGCCTGCCGCAGGCCGACATTCCGCTTGCGCTGCTCATGTTCAACGTGGGCGTGGAGATTGGTCAGCTCGCCTTCGTCGCGCTGATCCTGCTTATGATCCGTGCGTTTCGGGTGCTGGAGTTGCACTGGCCGCGGCGCGTCGAGCTGCTGCCCGCCTATGTCGTCGGCTCGCTTGGCGCCTTCTGGACGATTCAGCGCCTCGTGCTCATGTTCGAGGGAAGTTGATGCCAATTCGGTTGGCAAACCGCGCCCTTACTGCCGCGTCCCTCATGGTGCTCGCACCTTCCGCGATCGCGCACGTCCAGTCGGGGCAGGCAACGGGATTCCTCACCGGTCTTTTGCATCCGATCTCAGGACTCGACCATGTGCTCGCCATGGTGGCAGTGGGCCTGTGGGGTGCGCAACTCGGTGCGCCGGCGATCTGGCTGCTGCCCATCACGTTTCCAATTGTCATGGCGTTCGGCGGCTTACTGGGCTTGCTGGGCATTCCGTTGCCTGGTGTCGAGGTCGGCATCGCTGCATCCGCGATCCTTCTGGGCGCCGCCGTAATGACCGAACGCCGGCTGCCGCTCTATGCTGCTGGAGCGCTGGTTGGCTTGTTCGCGATCTTTCATGGGCACGCACACGGCACCGAGCTGCCGCCCGGGCAGAGCGGACTGCTCTACAGCATGGGCTTTGTCGTCGCTACAGGATGCCTGCATGCGATTGGCATTGGAATTGGAGCGATCCATCGCTGGCCCGCTGGCCGGATTGCCCTGCGCATCGCCGGCGGCGGTGTCGGACTCGCGGGGCTTTTTTTCCTGTGGCGGGCGATCGCATGAACCGGCGTCGCATCGATGTCGGCGCGGTTGCCCTGGGTCTGACGGTCGCGCTGTGCCCCGGCCTGGGGCACGCGCATCTGATCGAGACCGGTCTTGGGCCAGTGTACGACGGCATCATTCATTTCGCGCTGACGCCAGAAGACTTGATTCCGGCGCTGGCACTGGCCCTTCTCGCCGGGTTGCGCGGCAAGGACCATGCACGGCGTGTCGTCGTCATGCTGCCATGCGCATGGCTGCTGGGAGGCATCATGGGGGCCCTCAAGGGTGCGCCCGCGCTCGCTGCGCCGGCCTGGCTGCCGCTGCTGGTGCTGGGCGCGCTTGTAGCCGCCGATGTGCGTTTTCCGATAGCCGTGACGACTACGATCGCGGCCTTGCTCGGAATCGCTCTGGGCTATGCGAATGGACTCGCGATGGCTCAGCTCGGCCCGGGACTTCGCGGCATTGTTGGAATCGCCGGAACCGTCTTCGTCGTCGTCACCCTAGTTACCGCGTGCACCCTAGCCTGGCAATCGGGATGGGTGCGCATCGCCTGGCGCGCCGCCGGCGGCTGGATCGCGGCAAGCGGGTTGCTGCTGCTCGGTTGGTCGTTGCGGTAGGCTTAGTGCATGTGACAAAACGGTATCCGCCTGGGTGCAGGCGCGCCGCGCATTCGCTTCCTCGCGACGTCGTTCCGCCAGCCAACCGCACACGTCGCACGTTCTGCGCCCCGATCTCAGAATGCAGATGAACTGAGGCACACAAGTGCTTCATTCCACGCCGAGGATCGCTGTCCGGGCCCACTCTCTGCTTAGGAACTGTCGATTGGCATTCGATTCGACTGAATGCGTCTCGCGTCCCGCGCGTTTCACACGCATGACCCTTTTAGGGATCAACGCATGGTGCTCAAAGATAAGCTCATTGGCATATGGATCCTCGCGCTGTGGTCCGTGGCCCACATCGTTCCGGCGGTGCTGCTGGCCACGGATACCAATGGCACGAAGAGCGTTTTGCTGTGGCTCATGATCGCGTGCGAAATCGCGCTGGCCGCCGGGCTGGTGTTAGGCTGGCGCGCGTTCCGCTACCTCGCACTGGCGCAGCTGATCGCGCATGTGCTGGTCTTCTCCACCATCGGCTGGGCCTTCTTGTTCGTCGCTTTCGCGTGGGGACTGCACGGCACCGAGGTTCCGATCCTGGCGACAGTGGGCGCGTATGTTCTATTCACCGCCTGGGCATTCGTCTACTTGTTCAATCCGAGCGTACAAGACCATTTCGCCCGGATATGGAACACCGCCGCGTAACGCATGACAGCCGGGGACGCTGGCAAATCGAAAATCACCGGCGAGGTACGTTGGCATCGCGCAGCAGCCGAATGTGCTAGATTTTAAAAAGTACTCTATTCGGGAGCTCGCTATGCACACCCTCAGCTTCGAAGATCAGTTACAACGCGACGGTTTTGCCGACATCGATACCAAATCGGTGGAAGGCAACAAACGCGTAGGCGCACATTCCCATCCGTTCGACGTGCGCGCGAAGGTGCTGGCCGGCGAGATCACGCTGACGTTCAACGGTACGAGCCACACCTACCGGGCCGGAGACATCTTCACGATGACCGCCGGATGCGAACATGCGGAGCAGTGCGGGCCTGCCGGTGTGACCTACACGGTGGGGCGCAGGCACCAGGCGGCCGCTTGAGGCGCTAGTCGCGATCCGTCCTGCGCGTCAATCATCGGCTGAGCGACTGGCTCAGAGACCTTTCTCGCGCGCGATCAACCCCCGGAACGGCAACTGCCGCTCGCACCACATCGCCGTAGCGAGCAGATGGTTGGATTCACCCTGGTTGCCGATGATCTGCAATCCCAACGGCATGCTATGACTGCCGAGGCCCGTGGGAATGGTGATGGCCGGCACGCCGAGCAGCGTCCAGATAGTACAGAAGCTCGGATCGCCGGTGGTATCGAGCGAACCCGGGGCCTCGCCCGGAGCCGGTGGCGTGACCACCGCATCATAGTCATCCAGGAAGCGCGAGAAATCGCGCTGCAGCGCTTCGCGTTTGCGCAGAGCGCGCTCGTATTCCGAAGTCGAGATGCGATCACCCTCGTCCAGAGCGCGATTCAAGAAATCGCTGAACTGTGCGCGATAGTGGCTGCGCACCTGGCGCGAAGCAGCCGCGCCCTCGTACAACATGATGGTGCGATGAACCTTGTGCGCATCGTTGAAACTCGATGGCAACTCGATCTCGTCCACGATTGCAGCGGCCTCGCGCAGCACAGCGACGTCCGTGGCGAAGCGGCTGCGCTGATCCGGTTCGGCAAGGTGCCACACGGGGCTGCGTACTGCCACCAGACGCGGCGCATGCTTGAGCGCGCTGATCTGAGGACTGATCACCCAGCGCGAATGGGCGAGGTTCGCGACCACCAGGGCAGCATCTTCGACGTTTCGAGTGAAAGCGCCGGGCTGATCCAACGTGTGGCTGAACGGCAGAATACCGTCGGTAGACAGGACGCCCTTGCCGGCCTTGTAGCCGACCACGCCGCAGTAGGCAGCGGGGCGAATCACCGAGCCATTGGTCTGCGTGCCGATCGCAGCCGGGACGAACCCGGCGGCGACCGCGGCCGCCGAACCGCTGGAAGAGCCCCCGGGCGTGTGCGCCGAATTCCATGGATTGTGCGTTTTGTTCGGGGTCATGTGGGCGAATTCCGTGGTTACGGTCTTTCCCAGCACCAGTGCACCCGCCGCGTGCAGGCGATCCACCACCTCGGCGTTCATCTCCGGCACGTACGCTTTGTAGATCGGCGAACCCATGCTGGTCACCACGCCGCGCACATCGATGATGTCTTTCACGCCCACCGGTACCCCGTGCAGCGCACCCGGCGTGCGGCCCGCCTGCCGCCGTCGATCCATTTCCCGCGCCAGCTCGAGCGCGCGCTCCTTATCCAGGAACTGGAAGGCCTGGACGCGCGGCTCCAGCAGATCGATGCGCGCTAGCAGGCTGCGTGTGTAGGCCTCGCTGGTGATTTCGCCGGAAGAGAGTCTGCGCACCGCGTCCGTCAGGCTCAGGCTGAACAGTTCGTCCATGTCAAAGTTGGCTCGCGCCCGCGACAGCGGGGCGTGGCCGGATCAGATTGAAGGGCAGATTCGCATTCATCGCGAGAGCTCTCATGCACGCAGCCCGTGCTGGCGTACTTCCGGATTCAACAGATTCGGCGGGTTGCCGTCCCTCAGCGCGGCGACACAATTCTTCGCAGCGGTCATCGCCATCGCCTGGCGGGTGGGCTCCGACGCGCTCGCTATATGCGGCGACAACACCGCATTCGTAAGATCGTACAGGCCCGGATTCACGCTCGGCTCGTTCTCGTAGACGTCCAGTCCCGCGGCCCAGATGCGCCGCGACTTGAGTGCTTCCACCAGCGCCGTATCGTCGACGATGCCTCCGCGAGCGACGTTGATCAGCACAGCGTTGCGCTTCATCAGCCCGAGCTCGCGGCTGCCGATGTAGTGATGCGTCTGCGGCACATACGGCAGGATCAGAATCACGATGTCCGACTCGCGCAGCAGTTCGTCTTTCGCCGCAAAGCGTGCGTTCAAGCGCTGCTCGATCTCCGGCGCCACGCGGTCGCGTGCGGTGTACAAAATCTTCGCCTCGAAGCCCTGCAGCCGCCGCGCAATGGTCTGTCCGATGCGGCCAAACCCGCAGATACCCACGCCGACATGATGCAGATCCATCCCGAGCATCTCTTTGAGATGCGTGCCTTGCCACTGGCCGGCGCGCAGGAATGCCGAGGCTTCCGTAAGCCGCCGGCAGGTCGCCAGTGTGAGGCAGATGGCGAAATCAGCCACACTGTCGGTCAGCACCCCGGGCGTGTTCGTCGCCATCACCCCATGGCGCGTGCAGGCGGCGAGATCGATGTGGTTGTAACCCACGCTGGCACTGCACACCGCCTTCACCGTCGGACAACTCGCCAGGAATGCGTCGTCGATGCGATCGCCCGTCATCACGATGGCGGCGTCGAACCCGACCAGCTTGCGCGCCAGCTCTTCGGCAGTGTGCGGAGCGTTGGCCTGGTTGGAAGCAACTTCGAAGTGTTGCGCCAGATATTGCAGGGTTTCGTCGAACACCTCCCGTGCGACGAGCACCTTCTTTTTCATCTGCGGTTCTCCGGTGATCCGTTGCGGCACCACGGCCGGTTGTAGCCCGTCGGGTATAGCGCGAGCCTCAAGCCTTGGTGCCAACCGGATTTCAAGCCGTGAAAAGCCCCGCAAGCCCTCCCCTAACGCTGCAAGAGGTGGAGAGTACATTGAAGGGGAATCCGACTGCAAGGGTTGAGCGTAGACGGGCGAGATGGCGGACACCGACTATTCACGGGCACACAAATCAGATGTTTATTTATTTGCATCAAATGCTTATGGAAAGAGAGCATGTTATTCCCGAGGACCGGGAGCGACTTAACGGCGGGGCGTATTCATGAAATATCCGGGCCAGGGGCGTGACTTGCCGGACGCTCGATCTACGCTCTGGACAGCGTACGATCGTCTCTATCGCAATGCCGTAAACTGGATCACTCGGAGGGCTGTCCCACGAATATTGGGTGCGCGTGACGCGATGCAGTAAGAGCAGGCACGGGGCAACCACGATGCGCGCTGCACAGCCTGGTCAGGTTGATGCGGGGTCCCCGGCATCGATCAGCGGTCGCGGCGGCGGCGAGCCTCGATCAGGAATTCCTCGAGCACCGGGGCGCAATCGAGCAATCCCTCACGCCCCGCATGGAATTCAGGGTGCCACTGCATGCCGAATACATAGCTCGGCCCGAGCCAGCGGATCGCCTCGACGATCCCGTCGGGATCCGAGCGTGCCTCGACTTCGAGCTCATGGCCGAGCTCGCGTACCGCTTGATGATGAATGGAATTGACCAGAAACGGGTCCGCGCTCGGGAACAAGCGACTCAGGGCGGAGCCTTCTTCGATGCGCAGCTCATGGAAGTTCTCGTCGTACTTTTCGGCGTCGTAGTGCACGAGCACGCCCGCCACCAGCGTGTTGACGTCCTGCCACAAGGTTCCGCCCAGCGCGACATTGATCAGCTGCGCCCCGCGACAGATGCCGAGCACCGGCTTGCCGCGATCCATGAACCCGCGCAGTAGAGCAATTTCGTATTCATCACGCAGGCGATCGCCTTCCCACTCCGGATGCAGCGGCTCCTGCCCGTAGGTGCGCGGGCTGACGTCAGCACCCCCTTGCAAAACCAGTCCGTCCAGCGCATCCGCATAGTCCACCGCACTCAGATTGCTGCGCCGGATCATGCCACCCGTTTCCGTGGACGGAATCATGAAGATCAGCGCGTCTGCGCTCATCACCCAGTGTGCCACCGAGGGCTCCAGATACTGCAGCGCCTTGCCGCGGAAGCCGAGCTCAGGTGGGCTCTTGTGCAGGAAGCGCGGCGACAGACCGATCTTCAAGGGCGGATGACTATGCGGCATGGACGGCACCCGTCATGACCCTGGCGCGGTCTGCTCGCCTTGCATCCACACTCCTGCCGCCCAGCGCACCACGTCGGACAGGGACTTGGTCTGCTGCAGGTGCTCGCGCAGCCGCGTGCTGTCGCCGCGACGCTGCGCAGCCACCTCGCGCAGGCCCAGTAGAGCGGTCGCGCCATCCTCGTCATCGGCGAACAGCGCGACGTTGGTCAGCGTGTGGCCAATGTCTTCGGCAAGCAGGCGCTTGCGCCGCTCATAGGGATCGATAATTTCGGCATCGAGACCGAAGCGGCACGCGAGGAAGCGGTTGTAGCCGTACACGCGGTAGACGTCCTGCGAGGGCTCGATTGGCCGTTTCTCCATCAGGTAGCGGGCGAGAGCGCGTGCATACGTGGCGAGCGCAGCCGCGCGCTCGAGCGTGAGCGGAGTATCGCAGACGCGGATCTCGATGGTGCCGTATTCCGGCTTGGGGCGAATGTCCCAGTAGAAATCTTTCATACTCTCCACCACGTGCAGCGCGCGCATGTGCTCGAAGTATTCCGTGAAGCCGGCCCAATCGGACACGAACGGCAGATGCCCGGCCAGCGGAAACGCGCTCACGCTGTTCAGGCGTGAGGACGCGAAAAAAGTGTCCACGCCCTGGAAGAATGGCGAAGAAGCGGACAGCGCGATGAAGTGCGGGATGAAACGCGAGAACAGATGTGCCAGGCGCACCGCCGTGTCACCGCTCTCGCACCCGACATGGATGTGCTGGCCGAATACCGTGAACTGCTTGGCGAGATACCCATAGAGATCATGAATGTGCTGAAAGCGTGGCGCATCGAAAATGCGCTGGTCATGCCACTTCTGAAATGGATGTGCGCCGCCGCCCGCAATACCCAGGTTCAAGCGGTCGGCCTCCCGCACCATCGCCTGGCGAATCCCGTGCAGCTCCCCGAGCAGCCCGCCGTAGCCGCTTTGGATCGAGGTGCTGATCTCGATCATCGCTTCGGTCAACTCGGGCTTGATATCGCCCGGATGTGCGGTCTTTCCCAACAGAGCGAGCAGATCGCCGGTCGCGCCGGTCAAGTTGTAGTCGCGCGTGTTCAGCACCTGCAGCTCGAGCTCCACGCCAAGCGTGTACGGTCGGGAGGTTGCAAACGGCAATGTGGTCATGAACAGGTCGCTCGCGAGCGTGACCAGCGGGCCAACAGCATCCGCCCTATGACCGCGTTGCTGCATATCCATTCCTTCATTCTTTACTCCGGTCTCGGATAACCATGAGGCTAGGTGTCGTCAGATGACTACGCTCCCTGTGTGTGGCCGCCGTGCCCGCGTCAACTCCAGGGCGCTTCGGGGTGCGTCTCGCCTGCTGCGCGCAAGGCGAGCTGCGTGAGGAGCGGCGCCGATAGCTCCAGAATCAAAACCGCCGACATGACCACTGCCGCGAGGCGTTGTCCGAACTCGGGGTAGTACTGCGCGGTGTTCTCCACCAGCACCACCGCAATGGCGGACATCGGTGTCAAGGTCAAACCAAGCAGCGCAGCTTTGCGCAGACGCAGGCCTGAGAGCTGAGCAAAACAGAGAACGCCAAGGAGCTTACCGGCCATGCGGGCGATCGCATAAGCGAGACCCACCCACGCACCGGTTGCGAGATCGCCCAGCGTCACCGCAGCGCCCGTCATCACGAACAGAATGACGAACAACGCCTGCGCGGTCGGACCGAACTCGACGGGCAGCAGATCGCGCCGCGCGTCGCGGCCACGCGCCATCACACCAAGGGCGAGCAGGGCAATCAGCATGGAGAGCCCCAGCGCCTTCGCCACGCCGACGGTCAGCAGCACCATCGCCACCAGCAGGATGAACTGCAGATCTTCCCGCTTGCCGAGCCAGCGTGCAAACCGCACCAGGAAGACGCTGAACAGATAGCCCAGCAGCATCGAGCCCAGTAACAGATACAGCGGATGCAGCACCACGAGGTATGCCGCCGCACGGTATTCCAGGTGCAGGAACGAAAGCAGCATGGTGACTGCAACGACCGCGAACACGTTGTTGAGCGCCGTGTGGTTGATCGCACGGTCGGTGAGCGGACCATCGGCGCGCTGAGCATGGATGATGAGCAGCAGCACCGGCGCCCCGCTCGCGGTACCGATAGCGGCGGCAATCGCGGCTTGCAGCACTGGCAGGCGCAGCGCCAGCAGCACCACAACGATCAACCCGAACGAAAGTCCGATCTCCGCGATGCTGCTCGCAAGCAACCACCGATTGCGCCGCAGCCACTGCAGATCCAGCCGCGAACCGAGCTCGAACAAAATGAGCCCGAGCGCGATGTCGAACAGCAGCCGCGCATCCTCCAGCATCTGCATGTCGAGCAGGCCGCCGCTGCCGGGCCCTGCCACGAGGCCCGCGACCGCGTAGCCGCTGATTCGAGGCAGCATCAGCACGCGGCGAAACAATTCCCCGCACGCGAGCCCCACCAACAGGATCAACGCCACCACCACCACGTTGCCGAACGATGGCGGGAAGTGCGGAAGGAACGTGAGCTCGCTCAAGCGCGAGTCCAATCAGATCGGCAGAAAATCCGCTGCCAGTTCCGGTGCCATGCTTTCATCCGGGGCGGGGAACGCGCTCAGGTCGTGGGATATCGCCGCGTTCAGGAACGAGTCCACCCACCAGAACACGTCGAACGTGCGCACCGAGCGCCGCAGGCGCCGCATGCGCGATTCGCGCTCTTCCACGCTCATGCTCCAGGCACGCCATAGAGCATCGCCCACCCCGTCGGTGTCATAGGGATTGACCAGGATTGCGCCGCGGTTGAGCTGTGCGGCCGCGCCGGCGAACTCGCTCAGGATGAGCACACAGTCCTCCTCGATGCTGCAGGCACAGTACTCCTTTGCGACCAGGTTCATGCCGTCTTTGAGCGGCGTGATCAATGCGATGTCCGCCGCACGATAGTAAGCGAGCAGATCGCTGCGGCTCAAGCTGCCATAAACATACCAGACCGGGACCCAGCCCCCGGGCCGCACGAACTCGCCATTGATCTGGCCCACCAGCTGTTCGATCTCGAGCTTGAGATCGTGATAGTCAGCGATGTCGACGCGGCTGGGAACCACCACCTGGATGAGCGACATGCGCTCGCGCAGCTCCGGATAGCGCTCCAGCGCGCTGCGAAAAGCCTTCAACCGGTGTGGAATGCCCTTGGTGTAGTCGAGGCGATCGACGCCGAGCACGAGCTTGCGATTGGGCAGCTTCTCGTGAAGCTGCGCCGCCAGCTGCTTGATCTCCGGCTGCGAAGCCTGGTGCACGAAGGCGTTGTAGTCGATGCTGATCGGGAAGGCACCGATGCGCACTTCGCGCCCGCCATAGTGGGTGACCAGGACCTGGCCATGGCCACGCACGCGCGCTTCCGGAACCAGTATCCGCAGGCATTGCACGAAGTTCCGGCGGTCGCGCAGCGTCTGGAAGCCGATGACATCGTACTGGAGCAGCGCGTGCAGCAGCGCCATGCGCCAGGGCAGCTTGACGAACAGGTCCAGTGGTGGAAATGGAATGTGCAGAAAAAACCCGATGCGCCCCTGTACACCCAGTGCACGCAGATCCGCGCCCACGTTCATCAGATGATAGTCGTGCACCCAGATGAGATCCGCTTGCGCGCAGTACTCGGCGATACGCACGGCGTACTTGCCGTTCACTTCTCGATACGTGCGCCAGTAAATCGGCTCGAAATCGCATCGCGACTGCAGGTCGTGAAACAGCGGCCAGATGATGCGGTTGGCGAACCCCAGATAGAAGTTGTCCACCTCCTCACCATTCAAGCTCACCGTCTTCAGGACGTAGCCGGCGGCACCGCTGGCCCGCTCGACGGCGAGCTCGACCTCGTCATCGGCCTCGGTGGTACCCGTCCATCCGATCCACACCCCGCCACGATTGCGCAGCACCGGGAGCAGCGCGGTGACCAGCCCGCCAGAACCGGGACGCGCACCCCACGTGCCATCCGCGTCGCGCTGGAACACATACGGCAGGCGATTCGATACGACGATGAGACGGGTCGCGGTGACAGTCACGACGGCCGCCCGCTCGACGACGAAAACATCGCGCGGGCGCGCTGCCAGCGCTGCAGAAAGGCGGCGAGCTCTTCCGGGGGACGCAACCAGACCTCGGCTGCGGTAGGCCGACGTTCGGGACGCACCAGGATTGCCAGCGCCCGGCCATGCAATGCTACAAATGCATCTTCGTCGGTAACATCATCGCCGAGAAACGCTGCCGGCGTATCCGGTGGGCACTCGCGCAGGACGGCGAGCACGGCATCGGCCTTGGTGCGCCCGCTCACCCGCACTTCCAGACCGCCATCGAACTCGAGCAAGGTGAGCGGCGCAGTCCGGCAGAGCGCCGCCCACGTTCCCTCTACCGCCGCACGCGCCTCACGGATGCGCTCCTCAGGCAGGCCACGCCAATGCAGCGCGAGCGAGCTCGGCTTGCGTTCGAGGCGTGCGCCCATGCGCTGCGCGCGATCGGCCATGGAGCTCGCCGCAATCAGCGCATCGAGCGCAGCCTGTGGGGCTCGTTCTATGGACAGCGCCCCACTGGGCAGCAGACGCTCCCAGCCATGAGAGCCCCAGACCTCTGGCGGCGCGCGGGTACCGAGCAGAGGTGCGATGTCCGCGGCGCGGCGTCCACTCACCACCACCACGCGCGTGCCGCCGTCCTGCATGATCGCATCGAGCGTCTCGGCAATGCCGGGATAAGGGCGCGCCTGCGCAGGATCAACCCGAAACGGCGCCAGCGTGCCGTCGTAATCCAGCATCAGCAGTGCGTCCGGTGCCTGCTCCAGGCGGGCGAACAGCGCATCCAGCGGTTTCCCGGGTGCGGGTCGATCCGTCATACGCGGGTCTCTTCACTCGCTTGCATGCGGCGTGGCCCTCAACTGGGTCGGCGCGCCATGGCGCCCACCGGCGGTACACGGCAGCGTCGCGGCGTGGCGTTGCGTAACGTTGATTGGAGATTCATGACGCCGCGCCGGCGCGGTGAATCTTGGAGGACAGGCGTGCGGCCCGTCTAATGCTCGACACTGGCAGGACCGCAGGAGTTCCCAAAATACCCCGGCAATCAGCTCGAAGTCCCGTACCGGGACGCCTACAGTGCGCCGAGAATGATGATGTGTACCCGATAAGGCCCGTGTATGCCGAGCACCAGCGTCATCTCGATGTCTGCGGTGCGCGATGGGCCGGACACGAATGCGACCTGCCGCGGCAACGTGC